>SVQV01000036.1 GCA_015065175.1 Oscillospiraceae bacterium
TTGCATATTATAATCTATGTGTAGTTAATTTCATTTAATGAAATTAACACGTGTTGCCTGCGGCACCACTACGAAAACCTGTCGGTTTTCGCACATGTCTTGAAATATGGTCGCTCGCCCTTGCTTGCAAGCAGACAGACACGAGCTTTGCATATTATAATCTATGTGTAGTTAATTTCATTTAATGAAATTAACACGTGTTGCCTGCGGCACCACTACGAAAACCTGTCGGTTTTCGCACATGTCTTGAAATATGGTCGCTCGTGCTTGCTTGCAAGCAGACAGACACGAGCTTTGTATATTATAATCTATGTGCAGTTAATTTCATTCAATGAAATATAATTTATAAAATACTTGAGTTGAGGCGGTGAGGTATGAGAATTTTGGGAATAGATCCGGGGCTCGCAATTGTCGGATGGGGCATAATTGATAAAATAAATTCTTCTTTTTTGCCTGTTGCATGCGGTGCTATAAGAACTCCCGCTCATACTGACCTTAACAAGCGCCTTTCTATGATATATGACGATATGAATGTGTTGATTGAAAAGTATAAGCCTGATGAAGTGGCAATTGAAGAGCTTTTCTTTAATACTAACATAACTACAGGTATTACGGTTGCTGAAGCGCGTGGGGTTATCTTACTTTCTGCGTTTCGACATCAGATCAAAACCTTTGAATACACGCCACTTCAAGTAAAACAGGCAGTTGTAGGGTACGGTAAAGCTGAGAAAAATCAAGTAATCTCAATGGTAACCTCGCTTTTGAGGCTGAAAGCGCCGCCCAAGCCCGATGACACCGCCGATGCGCTTGCAATCGCACTTTGCCATGCTCAATCATCTAATTCCCGCATGGCGCAATATTATAATAAATAAATTACGATAGGAAAAAATAAAATGTGGATAAGCGATAAATGGAAGGATTATGAGCTTACAGATACATCTTCCGGAGACAGACTTGAAAAATGGGGTAAATATACGCTTGTAAGACCCGATCCTCAGGTGATCTGGAACAGTGATAAAAAGAATCCGCTTTGGCATAGGGCTGATGCTGTGTATACACGTTCAAAATCGGGCGGTGGCGCTTGGAGCAGAAATAATCTCCCGACAGAATGGACTGTAAGATACGAGGATCTGACTTTGAGGGTAAAGCCTATGGGCTTTAAGCATACAGGAATTTTTCCTGAACAGGCAACAAACTGGGACTGGTTTTCAGATCTTATAAAGAAAAGCGGACGAGAGATACGCGTTCTCAATCTTTTTGCTTATACAGGCGCGGCTACAGTTGCCGCAGCCAAGGCAGGCGCCAGCGTTTGTCACGTTGATGCCGCAAAAGGAATGGTAGAGGCAGCAAAGGAGAACGCTAAACTGAATAATCTTTCCGATGCTCCTATAAGGTATATTGTTGATGACTGTAAAAAGTTTGTTGAGCGTGAAATCAGACGGGGCAAAAAGTACGACGGTATAATTATGGACCCTCCTTCATACGGACGCGGACCTACGGGAGAGGTTTGGAAGATTGAAGAATGTATCGATGACTTCGTTCAGCTCGTTTCAAATCTTTTCAGCGACGAACCCTTGTTCTTTTTGCTAAACTCCTATACTACAGGACTGTCAGCATCAACTATGAAGTACATAGCGCAGTTGCATTTAGGCAAAAACAGAAGTATTAGGTGTGAAGCTGACGAGCTTGGCTTATACGTTAAGGACAGCGGATTGTCTCTTCCATGCGGAAGCAGCGTAAGATGTGTCTTTGATTGATTGTATATTTATGTCTTGAAAGGAAGTATTTTTTTGGAAAAATTCATCAGAACAGAGAATTTGTCTTTTAGTTATCCTATGGATGATGAAGCAGCGGAGACTACCTCGGCTTTTGCTTTAAATGATGTTAATATAGATATAGACAGCGGCGAATATGTCGCAGTGCTTGGACACAACGGCTCGGGAAAATCTACCTTTGCAAAATTGCTTAATTTAATTATTGTCCCGCAAAAGGGGAAAATATTTATGGACGGCAAGGATATAACCGCAAACGCAGATGAAATGAGTGACGAGGAGATATTCGCTGTCAGACGTAAGGTTGGGATGGTTTTTCAAAATCCCGACAATCAGCTCGTCGCTAATGTTGTAGAAGAAGACGTAGCTTTTGGACCCGAAAACCTTGGAATTCCGAGAGAAGAAATCAGGCAGAGAGTTGACGAGGCGCTCAAAACAGTAGGAATGACTGAATATTCACAGCATGCTCCGCACAGACTTTCGGGCGGGCAGAAGCAGCGCATAGCTATAGCGGGTATCATTGCAATGATGCCGAAATGTATTATACTCGATGAAGCTACGGCGATGCTCGATCCTGTGGGCAGAAAAGAAGTTATGAACACAATAGAGATGCTCAACCGCGAGAAAAACATGACAGTTATCCATATTACTCATTATATGGAGGAGGCTGTCCGTGCTGACAGAGTAATAGTGATCAACGATTCAAGAGTTTATATGGACGGAACTCCTAAGGAGGTCTTTTCGAGAATAGAGGATTTAAAAAAGGTTGGACTCGAAGCTCCGCAGGGAACAGAGCTTTTGTTTGAACTCGGGAAGCTCGGATATTCAGTACCCAATGACTGCCTCTCGGTTGAAGAATGCGCAAATGCGCTTTATGATTTGATAGAAAGGGAGCAAAAACGATGAATGTCTTAGAGCTTGAAAATGTTTCATATGTTTACGGCGCGGACACTCCCTATAGAATGGATGCACTTAAAAATATAAATATAGGCTTTGAAAAAGGTAAGATAACGGGGCTTATAGGCCACACAGGCTCCGGTAAATCCACCTTGGCACAAATGCTGAACGGTCTTATAAAGCCTCATAGCGGAAGAATTTTGCTTAACGGCAAGGATATATGGGAAGAGCCTAAGAAGATAAGAGATGTTCGTTTTAAGGTCGGTCTTGTTATGCAATATCCCGAGTATCAGCTTTTTGATGATACCGTGAAGTCGGATATAGGCTTTGCTTTGAGAAATATGCAGCTTTCCGACTCGGAAATCGAGGAACGTACAAAGGAAGCTGTCAAGTTTGTAGGTCTTTCGGAAGAGCTTTATGAAAAGTCTCCTTTTGAGCTTTCGGGCGGTCAGAAAAGACGTGTTGCCATAGCCGGAATCGTCGCAATGCGCCCCGAGGTGCTTGTGTTGGATGAGCCTGCGGCAGGTCTTGATCCCAGAGGAAGAACGGAAATTTTAAGTCATCTGCGCGAATATCAAAGAGAGAAGAACGCAACCGTAATATTAGTCAGTCACAGTATGGAGGATATGGCTAATTACTGTGATAACATCGTTGTTTTAAACAGATCAGAGCTTTTTCTTCAAGGGACTACTCAGGATGTATTTTCTCACGCAAAGGAGCTTTCTGCGGTGGGCTTGGATATACCGCAGATCGCACATATAGCAGAGCTTTTGAAAAACAAAGGGGTTGCGCTTGAAGGTGAACTTTATACAACTGAGGGTGTAAAAAAAGCTATCTTGAAGCTGATCGGTGGAAAGGAGCGTGTCTGATGCTGAAGGATATAACTCTCGGGCAGTATTTTACAGGAAACTCGCTTCTTCATAAATTGGATCCGAGAACAAAATTAATAGCTGCGTTTGTATTTGTAATTGCCGTTTTTTGCGCAAGGGGAATACTTGGGCTTTCACTTTTGGCGCTTGCTGCTTTAATGCTTGTTTTATGCAGTCAAATTTCTTTCAAGGTTGTCTTGAAGGGATTGAAGCCTATAGTTATGGTTCTCATCTTCACAATGATTTTAAATGTTTTCCTAACTAAATCACCGGCAGAAGAACCAATTTTCAAATTTCATTTTTTGACAGTATATGAAGACGGCTTGTGGCGCGCATTTTATATGGCACTCCGTGTTCTTATATTGATAATAGGAAGCAGCGTTCTTATTTCTTATACTACATCACCTATTATGCTTACAGACGCAATTGAAACGTTGTTCGGTCCTCTGAAGAAAATAAAGGTTCCCGTACACGAATTTGCTATGATGATGTCTATCGCACTCAGATTTATTCCTACATTGGTTGAAGAAACGGATAAGATAATGAATGCGCAGAAGGCACGCGGCGCAGATTTTTCTAACGGAAGCATATTAAAACGCGCAAAAGCGCTTGTGTCTATTTTAATTCCTCTGTTTGTTTCATCATTCAAGCGAGCCGAGGATCTCGCAATGGCAATGGAGTGCCGTTGCTACCACGGCGGCGAGGGAAGAACGAGACTTGTCAAGCTTCAGTTTCACTTACGTGATATTATTTTTACGATAGCCTTTGCTTTGCTTATCGCCGCAATATTTATTTTAAATAGAATTCCTTTCGGATATATGTTATAATATGAAATATTTTGCCAAAATAAGATATTTAGGAACGGATTTTTGCGGGTTTCAAGTTCAGCCCGAATGCAGAACTGTACAGGGAGAGCTCAATATAGCTGCGGAAAAACTCTTCGGTGTGCCGTGTAGGATTACAGGGTGCAGCAGGACTGACAGCGGGGTGCATGCGAATGAGTTTTGTATAACTATTGAGCCTGTTGGTGAAAAAATACCCACTATACCGCC
Organism: Oscillospiraceae bacterium; assembly: GCA_015065175.1. Lineage (GTDB taxonomy): Bacteria > Bacillota > Clostridia > Oscillospirales > CAG-272 > UBA1740. Next base: position 4,591 of record SVQV01000036.1, read on the forward strand.
AAAAAGTCTGCCAAGAGCCTTTTCGACAGTTTTACCTTGGGATCTGTCGCTTTATGAAGCCAAAGAGGTATCTCCTGAATTTCATCCTCGCTATGATGCCAGAGGCAAGGAATATGTATACAAAATATATAACGCCTGTGTCACTAATCCTTTTGTCGCAAAGCGCGCATGGCAGATTCAGCGGAAAATTACAGATGACGGATTGCTTAAAATGAGAATGGCAGCCAGGTGCTTTATAGGCGAGCATGATTTTTCCGCGTTTATGAGTGTTAATTCTGATGTTGAGAGTACCGTGAGAACTATATTCGATCTTAGAATAGAAAAAAATGGGGATGATATAGAAATCTTCATTTCTGCCGACGGTTTTCTCTATAATATGGTGAGAATTATAGTCGGAACGCTTGTTCAAGTTGCTTTTGGAAATATATCGGTAGAGGATATGCCGTCGATAATAAACGGAAAGTCCAGAGAAAAGGCGGGAATGACCGCACCGCCCGAAGGCTTGTATCTTAACAAGGTCTTTTATTAAATTACATTTTTGGAAATCATTTTGTATATTGCGTTCGCATTTTTTACTAATACTAATAGTGTAAAATTAGTATGAGGTAAACTGCGAACGCTTTTTTTGCCTTCGCTTTGAATATATGAAGAACACTACAAAAAACAATTATTTTTTCAAGACCGTCAAAGTTTTATTTGCGGTCATGCTGATTTTATTGCTTGCTTTGCTCGCTTTTGCTACAGGATATGTTGTAAAAATCAGTAATGAAATAGATTATTCGGCGGATGAAAAATTATTTGAGCTTTCAAGAGGCTCAAGGACAACAATTCTGTATTACAACGACAAAAGCGCACTCTCGAATTCGCTTGATGAAATAAGCCCTTTGGATACTTATGTTCCGAAAGAGCTTGAGAACGGAAGGGTTTTGGGAGGAGAAAATGCTATATGGTGTGAATATGAAGATATTCCCGATAATTTGAAAAATGCCTTTGTTGCGATAGAGGATCACAGATTTTTTTCGCATAAAGGTGTTGACTGGTTAAGAACGGGAAAGGCGATGTCTAACTATATTTTTCATTTTGATTCACGCTTCGGAGGCTCGTCTATAACTCAACAGCTAATTAAAAATATAAGCGACGACAAAGAAATAAGCGTTAAAAGAAAAATACGTGAAATATTGCGTTCTCTCAATATAGAAAGAAAGTACACAAAGGAAGAGATACTGGAGCTTTATTTGAATATTGTTCCAATGTCGGAAAATTGTGTTGGCGTGGCTGCTGCTGCCGAGAAATATTTTTCGAAAAAACCTTCTGAGCTTGCTTTGAATGAATGTGCAGTTCTTGCATCTATTACAAATTCTCCGAATTTTTATAACCCTATAAACAATCCCGAAAACAATTCATTAAGAAAAAAGCTTGTTTTGCAAAGTATGCTTGAATACGGATATATTTCGGAAGAGGACTTTGCCGCTGTATTAAAAGCTGAGACTGTTCTGAATGTCAGTGATAAAAGCGAAGCAAATAAAATCCAATCATGGTATGTGGAAGCAGTGCTTGATGATGTGATAAATGATTTAACAGAAGAAAAAGGACTAAGCTATGAAGCGGCATTCAATATGGTATATTCGGGTGGCTTGAAAATTTATACTCTTATGGATAAAGAAATACAGGAGTATTTGGAAAACTATTTTTCTGATGTTTATAATTTTCCGAAAGAATGCAGAAAGCGTGGATTACAGTATGCAATGACCGTAATAGATCAAAGAAGCGGCGCATTATTGGGAGTGGCAGGCGCGGTTGGTGAGAAAAACGCAAACAGAGTCATGAATTTTGCTACAAAAGCACTTATGCCTCCTGGATCGTCGATAAAGCCTATATCGGTTTATGCACCTGCATTGGAAGAGGGAATCATCAATTGGGCAAGCGTGTTTGATGATACTCCGGTAACCTTTTATAAATATGCAGGCCGTACTGTGCCATGGCCGCACAATTATCCCGCTATATATTCAGGTCTTACAGATGTAAATACAGCTATTACCCACTCTAAAAATACCGTTGCGGTTAAAATATATAATCTTTTAGGTGCGGAAAGAGCCTATTCCTATCTTGTTAATAAGCTTCATATGAAAAATATTGTCCGTTCTTATGAATCCGATGGGAAGAAATACACGGATTTGGCATCAGCTCCTCTTGCGTTGGGGCAGTTGAGCTTGGGTGTTACGTTGAAAGATATGACAACAGCCTATACCTCTTTCTATGACGGTAATTATCATAAATGCCGCTCATATCTCGCAGTTTACGACTCAATGGGAAATCTGATTCTCGAAAACAAGGAAATCTCCGAGCCTGTTTGGAGTCCGCAGAACGCATCAATTATGACAGAAATGCTTCAAAATGTAGTTTCACACGGAACCGCAAAGGATATAAAGCTGAAATATACTCTCGATACGGCAGGAAAAACAGGAACCTCGGGTGACGACAGAGACAGATGGTTTATCGGTTATACACCTTATTTAACCGCAGGTATCTGGTGCGGATATCCCGATCGTGATCAAGAGGTGGGAGACCTGTCAAAAACTCATTTGGAAATATGGGATGAAGTGATGAAATATCTTCATAGAAGAATAATAAACAGTGAAGAAAATGCTGCTTTAAATTTTAAGCTTGCAGACGGCGTAATCAAGTGCAGCTATTGCAAGGATTCGGGAAAGCTATATTCAGATGTATGTAAGCATGACCCGAGAGGAGTGAGATGCGCTGTTGGGTATTTTACAAAATGGAGCATGCCATCCTCCTTTTGTGACAGGCATATACTTGTAGATTACAGCACGGAAGGCGGCGGAGTAATAAATATAGGTGAAAAATTACCTCTATATGAAGATGAAAAAATCAAAACAGAGAAGTTTTCGCTCATTAAAGAGTATAAAAGAGATTTTCCTGTTCAAATATATATTTCTGATGCTCAATATGTATACAGGGCGTTGAACGGTATCGAGATATCACGAAAAACAGGAACGCCTTTCTTTGCAAACACTATAAAAGACGGTCATTTTATCGGAATAAGCCCAGTAAAAGACGGAAGGCAGTTTAATGAATATTATAAAGAGCCTGTATATGAAGACGAAGCAGAAGAAAACGAAGAAGATGTTGATGAAGAAAAAAACAACAAAAATTTCGAAGAAAGCTCGGAAGAATACGAAGGGTAAAATATAATTTCATTATTTTTTTAGTTAAAATGTTAAATAACTATTGATTTTATATGACAAGTATGGTAGAATATAAAAGGTTTCTAAAATATATTTCAAAGGAGCTTTTATGGAAAATACAAAAAAAAGACGCCGCCGTTTCGGTGACCGAAAGGATGGCAGAAGATTAAGAACTTTAACTCCTATGGCTATGATGATACCTTATATTATGAAGGTAAGAGCCGATTCGCAAAACAAGTTTGAAGATGTAATTGATATTACAAATATAGAAAAATATTTGAGAAAAAAACACAGCGAGGGTCATAAAAATATGGGTATACTCCATATTTTTATTGCCAGCTATGTTCGCGCGATAGCTTTAAGACCTGCGCTTAACAGATTTATAGCGGGCCAGCATGTGTATTCGAGAAACAACATTGAAGGTGTAATGACAATAAAAAAGCAGATGTCTATTGACTCGCCCGACACCACCATCAAAGTGGAGTTTGAGCCTACAGACACCGCCGTAGATGTTTATCAGAAATTTGAAAAGGTAGCAGCAGATGCGCTTGCAGCTGACAGCAGCTTTGACAAGACAGCTTCCGCGCTTTCAAAGATCCCGGGATTGATACTCAGATTCACAGTAGGCCTTTTACGTTTCCTCGATTATTTCGGACTTTTGCCAAAGGCATTGGTCAAAGTCAGCCCTTTCCACGGCTCATTCATTATCACAAGCATGGGCTCCCTTGGAATAAACGCAATTTATCATCATTTGTATGACTTTGGAAATCTGCCCGTATTTTTGTGCTACGGTAAAAAATACACCGATTATGTGATGAATGATGAGGGCGAATGGGAAAAGCACCATTTTGTAACCTTTAAAGCCGTGACAGATGAGCGTATATGCGACGGTTATTATTACGCTTCTGCTTTCAAGATCATCAAGCGCTTCTTGCTCAATCCCGAGCTGCTTGACGAGCCTGTTGCGGAGGTTGTGGAAGACATTGATTAATATATACATATAAAGTAAAAACAGGACTGTTTCTCTTGTTATAGTAAGGTCTATAACTTTGAAACGGTCCTGTTTCTTTACATATTGTATAATTTATGCACCTATATCGGTGTTTTCAGCTTTTTTCGCTCTGGTAGCTTTTTTTACAACCTTGAGCGGAGCAGTACCTTCGATAAAATCTTTTGTTACGATGATCTTCTTGATATTTTTTTCGGAAGGAATATCGTACATAGGCTTTATCATAATGTTTTCTAAAATTGTACGAAGTCCTCTTGCGCCTATTTCACGCTTTATTGCAAGACCCGCAACCGCGCGAAGAGCCTCTTCGTCAAACTCAAGCTCAACGCCGTCAAAACTGAAAAGCTTTTTATACTGCTTGCACAAAGAATTTTTAGGCTCCTTCAGAATTTTAACAAGAGCCTCCTCGTCCAAGTTTTCAAGAGAAACAATTACAGGAACTCGACCCACAAGCTCGGGAATAAGTCCGTATTTCACAATATCGTGAGACGTTACATCCTTATAAACTGCGGTAAGGTTTTTGTTGCTCTTGCTCTTTATATTTCCGCCAAAGCCCATTATAGAGCTTCCTTGACGTGTTTCTATAATCTGCTGAAGACCGTCAAAGGCTCCTCCGCATATAAATAAAATATTTTCTGTGTTTATTTGTATAAATTCCTGATTGGGATGCTTTCTTCCGCCTTGAGGAGGAACGTTTGCGACTGTTCCTTCAAGTATCTTAAGAAGCGCCTGTTGTACGCCTTCTCCGGACACGTCTCTTGTTATAGAGCGATTTTCACCTTTTCTGGATATCTTATCAATTTCGTCGATATAAATGATTCCTTTTTCAGCAAGCTCTATATCATAGTCGGCAGCTTGAATCAAACGTAGAAGTATATTCTCAACGTCCTCGCCCACGTAACCCGCTTCTGTAAGCGTGGTGGCATCGGCGATAGCAAAGGGAACCTTTAAGGTTTTTGCAAGAGTTTGTGCCAAATAGGTTTTTCCTACTCCTGTAGGACCTAAGAGAAGCACATTGCTTTTTTGAAGCTCAACATCTTCGGTTGTAATAGCTGTTTCTTCGGATTTGCTTGCCTTTTTCTGAGTGTTTTTAGCGTCTTTTGCCAAAATTCTCTTATAATGATTATATACCGCAACAGAAAGAACTCGTTTTGCATCATCTTGTCCTATTACATGTTCATCAAGAATACTTTTGATTTCGGAAGGCTTGGGAAGCGTGGAAAGGGACAATTCATCAGCCGTGTTGCTTTTTTGAGGTCTGGGCAAATGTTCTTCTATCAATTCTGAACAAGCGGCGACACAGTTGTCGCATATGAATGCGCCTGTCGGAGATGGTATAAGGAACATTACCTCATCTTCGCCTCTGCCGCAGAAAGAGCAGAGAGGTCTTTTGTTTTGAGATCTATTAGCCATATTTTTCCTTTCTTTAAAACAGAAAATAATTTAATGAAAATCGAGAGAACTTCGAATTGATGTTCTCTCGACTCTATAAAACATTAAATTCTCTTGTCTATAACTTTGTCGATAAGACCGTATTCAGCGGCAGCCTGCGCAGACATAAAATTATCTCTTTCTGTATCTCTGTTGATTACTTCGAGAGCCTGACCTGTACGCTCAGCGAGAATTGCATTCAATTTCTCGCGTGTGCGGATTATATGATCAGCGTGAATTTTAATGTCAGTAGCCTGCCCTTGAGTGCCGCCGAGAGGCTGGTGGATCATTATTTCACTGTTAGGAAGCGCAAATCTTTTTCCTTTTGCGCCTGCCGCCAACAGAAAAGCGCCCATGCTTGCAGCCATTCCAAGACAGATAGTAGAGACATCGCATTTTATGAAATTCATTGTATCAAATATTGCCAATCCCGCGGAAACAGAACCTCCGGGGCTGTTAATATAGAAAGAAATATCTTTATCGGGGTCCTGCGCCTCCAAATAAAGCATCTGTGCAACAACCAAAGATGCGGTAGTGTCATTTACTTCGTCTGCAAGAAATATAATTCTGTCATTCAAGAGACGTGAATAAATGTCATAAGAGCGTTCGCCTCGATTGGTTTCTTGAATTACCATTGGGACAAGTGCCATAAATAACCTCCATAAAATGCGTAGTGTTTATTTGCTTAGTTCTTTGTTGTAACAGCCTTGCTCTTTACAAAGTCCATAGCTGCCTTTACTTTAAGATCTTCGGAAATGCCCTTTGCATCTACCATAGATTTAACTTCTTCAACAGGAACGTTGTAAGCCTCTGAGATGCGCTTATATTCTGCTTCGATCTCTTCGTCGGAAACAGTAACGTTCTCAAGCTCTGCGATCTTTTCAAGAGCGAGTCTTAATTTAACCTGCTTTTCTGCCTGAGGACGAAGCTGTGCGCGAAGCATATCGAGATTCATGCCTGTATACTTGAAATATGTTGAGAGATCCATGCCCTGCATTCTGAGGCGGTTGTCGTAGTCACGGAGATAGTTTTCTGTTTCAGCGACAAACATAGCTTCGGGAATATCAGCTTCAAGCTTTTCGATAAGAGCATCGATCAGCTTGTTTTCAAGCTCAGCTTCAGCCTGCTTTGCGTTTCTATCCTGGATTTTTGCCTTAATATCGGCTTTATATTCATCAAGAGTGTTAAATTCGGATACATCTTTTACAAACTCATCATCAAGCTCAGGCAATTCGGTCTTTTTGAGTCCGTTTATCTTTGTCTTGAATACTGCAGCTTTTCCTGCAAGATTTTCAGCGTGATAATCAGCAGGGAAGGTAACGTTTACATCGAATGTTTCGCCGATGTTCTTTCCTACGATCTGTTCTTCAAATCCGGGGATGAACTGACCGCTTCCGAGCTTCAAATCAAAGTTGTCGCCCTTGCCGCCGTCAAAAGCAACGCCGTCAACGTAACCGTCAAAATCAATATTGGCAATATCGTTAAGCTCTGCCGCACGGTCTGTTACATCGATAGTTCTCGCGTTTCTTTCACGAACGCGGTCGATCTCTTCGTCGATCTCCTTCTTTGTAACTCTCTTTGTGGTTTTGGGAGCTTCAATTCCTGCATAGCCTTCAATTTTTACTTCAGGCTTTACATAAACCTTTGCGCTGAGCAAAACGCCTTCGTTCTCATCAATAGAAACAACCTCAAATTCGGGCTTTCCCACCATCTCAAGCTCCGATTCCTTGAGTGCTGCTTCAAATGCATCAGGGATACATTCGTTTATAGCATCCTCATAGAAAACACCTTTGCCGTACATCTTTTCGATTACGCTTCTGGGCGCCTTTCCCTTTCTGAAGCCGGGAACGCTAATCTTTTTAACTTCCTTAGCGAATACTTTGCTTACAGCAGCTTCGAATACGTCTTTTTCAACCGAAAACTCGAGAGTATAGAGATTCTTTTCGGTCAATTCCTTTTTCTTAAGGCTCATTGGTCTTTCCTCCAAAAATATATAAAAAATTTATTTAATGCAAAATAAAATACTCATAACATTTTACCTCACAATTGTGAAGTTGTCAAGACAATTTTCTAAAAAACTCATAAAAATATATAAATATATTCTATTTTGAAGCAAAAATGTGCTTTATTCGGGCAAAATGAGTCTCGGAACAAAGTCAATATAGTCAGCAGAGATTAAAATGAACTCTATTCCGTCGTGAAGTGTGTGCGCGGGCGTAGTGTAATTTCCGTGTATGTGTCCGAAATAACAGCGCTTTATATCGTACTCTTTTAATATTTTAATGAATTCATTACATTCAATTCCGTTCCAAAACGGAGGGAAATGCATAAAGACTATAATTTCTTTTTCGGGCGAAGCTTCTTTTAGCTTTTTCGCTTCGTTAAGACTCATTTGAAGGCGTATTGCCTCTCTTGCTACTATCTTTTCGTAGTCGTTGTCGTTTTTTGATTTGTCATTCGCCTCATCCTGATACCATCCGCGGCTTCCGCACAAAATAAACTCGTCTGTCTCAAAGGCGTTATTTTGCAAAAGAGAAATGGTTTTAATTTCATTACTTGCAAAAAAATTGTTTATCTTTGTTAAGGTTGACCACCAAAAATCGTGATTTCCTTTGAGAAATATTTTTCTGCCGGGAAGCATGTCAATAAATTTGAGGTCCGATGCCGCTTCTTCAAGCGTGAGCGCCCAGGAAATATCACCGGGAATGACTACAGTGTCGGTATCATTTACAATGGCGCACCAATTCTTTTTGATTTTTGATATATAATCGCACCAACGTCTGCCGAACACTTCCATAGATTTGTCGGTACTTTCCAGAGTTGATAAATGAAGGTCGCCTATAACGAATAAAGACATATAAAACTCCGTTTTGTGAATAATTAAGTGGGTTTTTAGTTATACTAATAACAGTTCTGTGTGAACAAATTAAAAAAAGAGGTAATGATCATGTTTGAAGAAAACAACAGCAAGTGCATAAAAGGTATAAATTGCGATGTAAGCAATTGTGCATATCACGGAAAAGAAAATTCCTGTCATGCCGATTGTATAGCGGTAGGTCCCAGCTATGCGCAGAGCAGCAGCGAGACAGTTTGCGCTACCTTTAAACCAAAGGAAAATTGCGAAGATTGCAAGTAATTTTCTTATAAAGGAAATTATCAGGAAATCCCGTTTTTTTGCGGGATTTCCGTTTTTTTATGCATTTGCCGACGGTAGAAGAGATTTTATTTTTGAGAAAACTCCAAAACAGTTTTTTTCATATCCGAAGGCTTACAAACATCCGAAAAACGAATCTTTCTTTCACCTATTTTGTCAAGAGGCTTCGGTATGGGTTCATTGCTGATTTCGGACAACTCATTTAATGCGGAAAGCTCGTTTTTGGGCGCTTTGCCGCTTATAGCCTGGTAGACATCGCTTGCAAATTTAAAGGGACTTGCGGTGGATGCGAGAATGATTTTTGTTTTACTGTCTGTTTCCTTTAAATATTGGAGCGCGCAGGAATAACCGACTGCGGTATGTGTATCAATAAGATAACCGTGATTTTCAAACGTATATTTAATAGTATTCTTGGTGTTTTCTTCGTCGCAGTAATATCCGAAGAAGTTTTCTTTGATCTTTGCGAAATCTTCTTCTGCCAAAGTATATTTTCCGTTTTCTTTCAGCTCTTTCATGTACAAAGCAGTCTTTTCGCTGCCGCATACGAGATAGAGAAGTCTTTCAAGGTTGCTCGAAATTAGTATATCCATCGAAGGAGATATCGTGGTATAGAAGCTTCTGTTTCTGTCATATGTTCCGCTTTTAAGGAAATCTGTCAGAATATTGTTTTTGTTGGATGCGCATATAAGCTTATTTATCGGAATGTTCATAAGCTTGGCAATATAAGCGGCAAAAATATTCCCGAAGTTTCCTGTAGGAACACATACGTCGATTTTTTCTCCGTATGATAATTCGTTATTCTTCAGCATATCGCAATATGCGGAAACATAATAAACAACTTGCGGTACAAGACGTCCCCAGTTAATAGAGTTTGCGCTTGAAAGGAATGTTCCTTTTTCGTTAAGCTCGCGGCTGAAGTCGGTGTCACCGAAAATAGCTTTCACTCCGTTTTGCGCATCGTCAAAGTTACCTTCGATTGCGCAAACATCAACGTTCGAGCCTTCCTGTGTAGCCATCTGAAGCTTCTGAACACGGCTCACTCCGTCAACAGGGTAGAATACCTTTATTTTTATACGGTCTACATCCTTATATCCCTCAAGTGCTGCCTTTCCTGTGTCGCCCGAAGTAGCAACAAGAATTAAAGCCGTGCGTTTTTCATCGGTTTTCTCAAGCGCTCTTGAAAGAAGTCTGGGCATTATCTGAAGCGCCATATCCTTGAATGCGCAGGTGGGTCCGTGCCACAATTCAAGCGAGTAAACATTACCGTCTATATTCTTTATAGGTGCGGCGCCGCCGGGAAATCTTTCTTCCGAATATGCATTTTCGCAATCGAAAAGCAACTCTTCATAAGAATATTCGGAGAGAAATTTGCTCATTATGAAGGCTGCTCTCTCAGCATAGCCCATATTTTTAAGAGATTCTATATCTTTTTCGGTCAATTTTGGGATTTCCGTAGGCATATAAAGACCACCGTCATCGGCAAGTCCGTTTTTTATAGCCATAGCTGCCGAAACATAATTTTTGCTTGTACTTCTTGTGCTTGTGTAGTTCATTTTTTTATCCTTTATTTATTATATTTATTTATAAAATTAAATGCGTTTTCAAAAAACAGCTTTTCTATTTGTTTTGAGCTATAGCCCAGGTTATAAAGCTCATTCTTCAAAAGATGAAGATACGAAATGTCGGGAATTTCGACAGGGCAGGTGCTTATACCGTCAAAGTCGCATCCAAGACAAACAACATCCTCGCCACCGAGAGAAAAATAATGCTCAATGTGCTTTATTATGTCGCAGATATGAGCTTCTTTATTGCAAATGTGTTCGGGCGCAAAGCTGATCCCGACTATTCCTTTTACATTTTTTATTTTAATAAAATCGTCATCCGTCAGATTTCTTTTGTGCGGATAAACTGAGTATGAGTTGGAGTGAGTAGCAATAAACGGAAGTTGTTTTTCGGCAGACATTTCATAAAGCTCGGATATTATTTTTCTTGATGCGTGAGAAGCATCCGGAATTATTCCAAGCTCAAAGCAGCGATAAACTGTTTTTCTGCCGAATTCGGTAAGACCGTTTTCGGTATCGTAAGCTCCTCCTATAACAGAATTTCCTTGCCAAGTAAGAGTGAGAATTTTCACTCCGTTTTCTTTGAGGATATCAAGTCTTTCTATTTTTCCGTTCAAGAGTCTTGCGTCTTCTACGGAAAAATAAAATCTGAGATTTGAGAGAGAAGAATTCTCATAATAATTAAGAAAATCGTTTCTTATCTTAAAAAAGTTTTCGTAGACTGTTTCGTTATCGAGGTTTTTATCACACCAAATTGCAAAAATCTGATGATAATTTGAAATATTCTTTATCTTGTCGGCAGATATATGCAATCTTACATCGGAAAAATTCGTTCCAAGTTTAAAAATTTTATACGGAGTGTCCGCATGCATATCAAATAAATTCATAAAAACCTCCCATACATAATATTAAATAATTACTCTAAAATATGAACGAAATGCATTTTCCATATGATTAATGCTTTCGATTTTAAGCTTATTTTTGTTTTGAGAAAGATATACTTCGATCACATCGAATCGAATTTGCTTTTTTGTCGGATTAGAGGAAAGATATATTTTTGCGCCGTCTATAATATTTCTTTGCTTGTAATAATTTACTGCATCGGCTGGTCTGCCGTACTTTTTTATGAGAAAATCATTGGTAATTCTCGTTTTGACTTCGCAAAAAACAAAAAAATCTTTATTCTCGGCTATTATATCTATCTCTTTGCCATGCGCGGAAAAATTACGTTCGGTTATCTTGTATCCTTTTCTTTTCAGAAAAGCGGTCGCTTTTTTCTCGCCGTATATTCCTACAAGCAGGTGTGGCGGAAGCTTTTTCTTCTTGAAAAAATCAAAAACAGTCATTTGTCGTTTTCTGTGTATAAAAATTTGAGGAAGCTTTTTCTATGTATCTCGCAAGGTCCGTATTTTCTTACAGCATCCATATGTTCTTTTGTAGAATATCCCTTGTGCTTTGCAAAATTGTATTCGGGATATTTTTCAGCATCTTCGAGACAAAGTCTGTCTCTTGTCACTTTCGCAAGGATGCTTGCGGCGGCAATTGATGCGGATAAAGAGTCGCCTTTGACTATTGTTTTGGTGGGGATTGAAAAGCCTCTTGACACGTTTCCGTCTATCAGAGCAAAATCTGCGTTTGGTGTTAATGCTTCTAAGGCTCTGTGCATAGCGAGCATAGTAGCATTCAAAATATTAAGCTCGTCAATTTCCTGCGGGGAAGCCATTCCTATTCCGTAGCCGATAGCCTTTTCGGTTATAACACCAAAAAGGCCCTCTCGCTTTTTTTCTGTAAGCTTTTTGGAATCGTTCAGCTCAGGAATAGATATATCTCTCGGTAGGATACAAGCCGCAGCAACAACAGGACCCGACAAAGGACCTCTTCCTGCCTCATCAATGCCACATACTAATTTATAGCCTTTGGCATAATATTCGTCTTCAAATGTGAAATCGGGCATAACTTTAACTCCTCAGCTCTTTGGTTTTTCAAGAGTTATTCTTCCTATTGCGGAAGAGCGGAATTCGTTCAGAAGCATTTCGGCTGTGCGTGTAGAATTTATGACACCGCCGCTCATAAGCATTCCGCGCTTTTTGCCTATCGTTTCAAAAAGATCATACGAGTCAAGCTCCAGATCCGATTCGTTCAGTTTGTATCTTGCAATCAACAGCTCGGGGTAAAGTTCCTGCAATCTGCCGCACAATAACATGGCTATTTCTTCAATGTCAAGTATTTTGTCCTTAATAGCTCCCGTTATTGCCAAATTTTCTCCCACCGTTCTGTCTTCGAATTTAGGCCATAAAATTCCGGGCATATCCATGAGATCGATTCCCAAGTCGGTGCTTACCCACTGTTTTTCAAGTGTAACGCCGGGGCGGTTTTCGACCTTAGCTTTTTTACTGTCAGAGAGCTTGTTTATAAGAGATGATTTTCCGACATTGGGGATTCCTACGATCATAGCCTTAAGCTTTTTGCCCAACATACCTTTATCGTTATATCTCTCAAGCTTATCGGAGAGGAGTTCTTTTACTGCATTTGGTATCTTGCTAATTCCGTTTCCGCTTGCGCAGTCAATCAAAATGCATCCGTTGTTTTTTTGGGAGAAATAATTGCACCATTCCTTGTTCATTTTTTCATCGGCAAGGTCCGCTTTGTTTAAAACGGTAAGCAAAGGCTTATCTAAAATTATTTTTTTTATTTCGGGATTTCTTGAGCTATAGGGAATACGTGCGTCCAAAACTTCAATGACAAGATCAACCTGTGTAAGATTTTCACGCATCATACGCCGTGTTTTAGCCATATGACCTGGAAACCACTGTATTACATCAGAGGGCATATAAAACTCCTTTATCAATTTACACTTCCGAGTTTTTCAAAAGGAAATACTCTTAAAATAACGCGGCCTATTATCAGCCTTGAATCAATTTCACCGAAGTATCTGCTGTCAAGAGAATCGTTTCTGTGATCTCCCATAATAAATACGTGATTTTTTGAGACGGTAATTTCCTTCATGTTCATGATTGAATCTGCTCCGTCACGGAAAACATAATTTTCTTCTATCTTATTTCCGTCTACATATAACTCGCCGTTCTCAATCTTGACACGCTGACCTTCGGTAGCTATAATTCTTTTTATAAGAGGTTCTTTTGGGGAAATATGAGGAAACTTTTGCTCCTGTTCGGCTTCAAGTTGACAGACAATTATATCTCCCGCTTCGGCCTCATACAGAAAATTTGAGATCAACAAATGCTCTCCGTCATGTAAGGTGCCTAACATAGAGTCACCCGAAACTACAGAATGCCTGAACAAAAATGCCGAAACAAAAAGTATGATTCCAAACGCTAATGCAATAAGCTCTATAACATCAAAAATGTCGTGTACTATGCTTCTGCCGTCCTTTTTGTTCTGCATATTTGAAGCGTTTGTCTCTTCAGTTGAGGGGGAATTTGATAAATTTTCCATGCTTTTGCCGCCTTGTTAAGTGTTCATTTCGTTAAAAGTTCCATGAGCGAGGTTCCGTTTTTAATGTAGTAATTGCAGTCTGTGGCAGTTTGCTCTGTAAGTGTAGAAACACCGGAAAGCTTTTCTTTTGATGAATAAATCATAAACGGAACAGGCTCCATGCTATGAGTTCTTATTTCTATAGGAGTAGGGTGATCGGGAAGTGTGAGTATTTTGAAATCCTCGCCACATTTTGAGAGGTAATCGTACAGAGGTTTAAGAATTAAACTGTCTATCTTTTCAATAGAAAGCACTTTGTTTTCGATTTCAGCTCTGTGACCGCATTCATCAGGAGCTTCAACGTGAATATATACCAGATCTTTTCCGTTCTCGAATGCGTTTATAGCGGCATTTGCCTTTCCTTCATAGTTTGTATGAACATTACCGGTTGCGCCCTCCACGTCTATCGACTGCATTCCGGCACAAATGGCGATTCCTTTGATGAGGTCTACAGCCGATATTACCGCAGCGTCAAGTCCCCATTTTTCTTTGAAGGACGGGAGTGCAGGTTTCTTTCCGGGGCTCCAGAGCCAAGCGGAATTTGCAACTCTTTTTCCGTTTTTGCGGCGAGCTTCGTTTACAGGATGGTTCTTGAGAATATCGTAGCTGTCCTTCATCAAACGGTAGAAAGGCTCGCCCTCTTTTCCTGCAGGCAGATAATCCTTTATGCATTTTCCAAGAATGTCGTGGGGTCTTGAAAACTCAAATGTATCACTTGAATTTTTCCAGAGCAAGCAATGTCTATAGCTTACGCCTGTATAAAAATGTCTGTTCTCATTTCCTAGTTCTTTTTCAAGCGCCTTTATAAGCTCGTCGGCCTCAGCGGTTGTAATTTCGTCTGAGCTATGATCTAAAATTATTTTGTTGTCGTAATCATATTCGTCGGAAAGCGTAACAAGATTACAGCGGTATGCGGTTTCGTCGGGAGACATTTTTAGCCCCATACTAACAGCTTCAAGTGGGGAACGTCCCTTTGAATATATTTTCGGATCGTAAGACATAATAGCTAAATTTGCCGTGTCGCTTTCGGGAACCATTCCCTCGGGAACATTGGATACCGTGCCGCAAAGCGAAACTTTTGCAAGTTCGTCCATCTGAGGCTTAAAAGCCACTTCCATAGGCGTTTTGTTTCCAAGTGAGGCAATTTTTCTGTCGGCCATTCCGTCATATACAATAATAAGATATTTCATTTTTTTGCCTTTCTTTATTTAATAAAAAGATATTTCATTATATTATAGCATACAAATTTAATATTTACAATATTTATTTAATAAACTTTTTGTTTTACTTGCAAAAAAAGATAAAAAGTGCTATACTATGTTCATATATACGTTTTGGAGGGATCTCTATCAAGAAAATTGTTTTAACAACTCTTAATTCTAAATATATACATTCGTCACTTTCTCCGTGGTGCTTGCGCGCGGGAGTGAAAGAGTATTCATGTACATCATTTGACTGTGAAGTTATAGAAGGAACCGTCAATGAAGACATTTCTTTGTTTGCACAAAAAATAATTGACAAGAAACCCGACATTATAGGATTTTCCATTTATATTTGGAATAAAAAAAAGACATACTCTTTAATAGAAATAATAAAAAATGAGTTAAGAGACGTACCTCTTGTCGCAGGCGGGCCGGAGGTTGCTTATAATCCTTGTGAAGTATTAAGCGAGAATAAAAATATTGATTATATTCTTTCGGGCGAAGGAGAGTATCCCTTTGCGGCACTTGCGGATCGA
>SVQV01000166.1 GCA_015065175.1 Oscillospiraceae bacterium
GCCTTGAAAATGCTTGATTTTCAAGGCTTTTTGAATGGCGGAGGGTGTGAGATTCGAACTCACGCGCCCGTGAAGGCAAACGGTTTTCAAGACCGCCTCGTTATGACCACTTCGATAACCCTCCGTATTGGGTATTAAGTTTTTAGATTTGCGAATTTTTTAGAAAAAGTTTTAGAAGGAATAATTTTCTGCTTCATCGAGAAGGCGAAAACATCAAGCGAAGCAAGGGATTTTGGGCATTTGCAGAAGCTCGCGACTGCAAATTTTCAAGACCACCTCGTTATGACCGCTTCACATGCTGTGTCCGAAGATCGACAAGTTTGCTTGTCAGGCGCAGGGCACAGTATCTTCGCCGTAGTCGAAATGCCCCCTCATGATGCATAGTACATTTTTAAGTTATTCAAAGACCTATATATAATAGCATATTTTTTTGCTCTTGTCAATACGAAATTTCGGTTTTGTTGAAGTTTTTCCCAGTTTTTAAAAAAACGCATGTAAATTTGCAAATATAAGTTTGCATTTTTCAAAAAGCTGTTGCATATGTGTAATTGTTATGCTAATATATTATATATCAGCAAATGAATTGCTGCATATAACTTTTGTAAAAATGATTTTTTGGAGGGTATTATGAAGGTATTACTTATAAACGGAAGCTGTAACAAGGGCGGAAGCACTGCGACGGCTTTGGGCAAAATAAAGGATATTCTCGAACAAGAGGGAATAGAGGGCGAGATTTTTAACGTCGGGGCATCGCCTGTGCGTGACTGCATTGGCTGTAAGCAATGCGCAAAGCTCGACGGTTTTTGTACATTTGAGGACGACTGTGTAAATCAGCTTCTGGAGAAGGCGCAGGAATGTGACGGATTCGTTTTCGGAACGCCTGTTTATTATGCGCATCCGAGCGGAAGGCTGCTTTCTGTGCTTGACCGCGCCTTTTATGCGGGCGGAAAGCACTTTACGCACAAGGTGGCTGCATCTGTGGCTTGCGCTCGCCGCGCGGGCACGACCTGCTCTCTCGACGTTGTAAACAAGCACATCACATATGCGCAGATGCTTTTGGTTTCTTCTACCTATTGGAACGGAGTGTACGGAAGGACGGGAGATGAAATTCCTTACGACGAGGAAGGCATACAGACCATTGAAAATTTGGCGCGCAATATGGCTTGGGCTTTAAAATGTGTAGAGGCGGGAAAGCAGAAGGGAATATATGCTCCCGAAAATCCTAAAGGAAAGAGAACAAGCTTTATAAGATAATTTTTAAAGAACAAAGAAAAAGAGCCGTCTCAAACATTTTTCTTCGATTTGAGTCAGGCTCTTTTATATTTGTACTAAAATTTGATTTTTGTTCAGTTTCCGAATATGTTTTCGGTCTCAAGCCCTTCTGTGTGCTTTGTATCGTTAAAAAGCAGGACTCTCGGAGGTACAAGCTCTCCGGGCTTGTTGGAGATCTCGATTATGATGATAGAGGCGCACCTCATACGAAAGATACTGCATACCTGAGGGAAGGGAATATTCAGCATATGAGCGAGAATAGCGGATGACGAGCCGCCGTGGCTGAACATTGCGATGCTTTTGCAGACATCTTCGCCTGTCACTCGGTAGTAATAGCCTTCTCTCTGATAACCAAGGCTTGCGAGCAATTCGTCAAAATGTTCGATAGCCGATTTTCCGCGTCTGACAACTATGCTTCTGCAAAAAGGCTCTTTTTCAAACCAATCCTTGTCGGCGAGGCTTTTTCCTTCGGATACAAAGCGGTCAGTAATCGTCCAGGGATTGCCGTTATCTATGATAGGCTCTCCGTCTATTGATGTCCAACCAAGCTCGGTCATGAATTCGCAGGGAATAACCTCCAAGCCAAGCTCCTTTGCGGTATATTCCGCCGTTTGAAAAGCTCTTCCGCAGGTCGAAGAATAAATGCGTTCGATTCCTGATTCCTTCAGCCGTTTTGCCGCCGCCTGCGCCTGCTTATGTCCAAGATCGGTCAGGCAGTCATGTCTGTAATTTGGATCTCCGTGACGTACAAAGTAGATTTTCATATTTACAATTCCTTTTTATCAGATCTTTTCAATTTATATTACACTTTTCATCATTTTGTGTTGAAACAGTAAAATATACAAGTCTCAAGATAACATATGTAGAAAGCACAATAAGCGGTGCGATGACATCCTCTTCAAAAATGTTTTTATAATATTTGTTGAAAAACACAAGTAATAAACTCAGATTAGAAAGAATATTCAATATTGATCTTACCGCGGTCTTTGGCTTGACAAAGAAATAATAAACGGTGCAGAACAGATCAAGCTCATAAAAAACAACAAATCCCCCGACCATCATGGTAAGAACAGCATCCATGCCCTCCAAAATATCCACACCGTTAGCAGGATCCATATCATATTGATAAGATTTTATCGCTGATACAACAGTATAGATGGCGGTTAAAATAATGAGAGACAGAAATATACAGGTAACCGTTATTTTTCTCTTTTTCATATTTTCACCGCCTTTCTGAGTATATTATAGCATACTTTGGAGTGGTAGCGCAAGAGGTAGGAGAAAATTCATTTGCGCGAAGCGCAACATCATTGGGCGTAAGCCCACATCATTGCGAAGCACAGCATTTGCACGAAGTGCAACATCGTTCATTTGTGTCCGCCTGCGACGGAATGATGTTGACCTTCGGTTTGATACTGTACGATGCAAAAATATATTGACAGGAACGGCAAAATGTGATATAATTATAAAAATGAATAATTATAAATGGAACCAGCTGACTGCAGAGGACGTTGGTTCCTTTATGCTTTTTTAGAGGAAATTTTATGGTTAGGAAAAAGAAATTCACGCTTTCGACCACGCAGATCATATTGCTCAGCTTTCTCGTGACCATTCTCGTGGGAAGCGGACTTTTAGCATTGCCGATCAGTTCCGCAAGCGGTGAAGCTGTGCCGTATCTTGACGCTCTTTTCACGGCAACCACCTCCACCTGCGTAACGGGACTCGTTACACTTCCCACAGTATCTACTTGGAGTGTGTTCGGTCAGATCGTCATACTGCTTCTGATACAGGTCGGAGGGCTTGGTATCATCACCATTATGTCGGGGCTGATGCTTCTTCTCAATAGAAAAATGGGCATTGGCGACCGATTGCTTATTCAGGATGCCTTCAATCTCAATACAATGTCGGGACTTGCAAAATTCGTTAAGAACGTGCTGTTCGGAACGCTGATTATCGAAGGCATCGGCGCTCTGCTATATATGCTCGTGTTTGTTCCCGAATTTGGGGCTGTGGGCATCTGGATATCGCTGTTCAATTCGGTTTCCGCTTTCTGTAATGCCGGCATTGACATTATCGCAGAAAACAGCCTTTGCAATTACGCAACCAATCCCTTGATCAATATCGTCA
>SVQV01000167.1 GCA_015065175.1 Oscillospiraceae bacterium
TCCTGTCTCAAATACCAGTAGGTGATGTCGCTGTTGTTGTGTACCGTTATTTTGTAGGTAACGCTTCCGGGACGGGATGTGCTGGCAAGACAGCCGAAATTTGTCGGATGCACGTAGGTGTGATCGAGAGCAACTGCATCGCTTGCCGAGACAAACTCCACCTCGTATATGTAAACGCCTTCAAAGGGTTTGCCTTCGACGTGTGCCGATCCCAATATAGTCAGATTATCGGTCAGAGTGGCATAGCCTACACATAGGCCGCTGAACAGCGCAAAGATAACGGCAAATGCAATAAGCTTTTGCTTTATCATGTACGCCCTCCCATATGTGTCATTTCTTGATATAGTTTTATCAACAAAACAGATAAATGTCAATATGTTTTTTAAAAAAACAGATATAAAATACTAATAATTCTATGTGTGTGTGCGTTAAAAGACAAAACAAGCCACACTGCACACGCTTTTCGTGCTGTTGCGGCTCGTTTTTAAATAATTTTTGTCGGGGGATGTGTGCGTTATTCGCTGAGCTCTTTTATGAAAAGTATACGGTTTTGTCCGAATTCCTCAACGTAGTGGATCTCAAGCATCTGGTTCTCTCCGAGTATCACACAATTTTCGGGGACGTACTGTGTGTGCGTGGTAGTGCCTCCGTATTGCGACGTTGTGGTGTAGGAGGTGGTGTATGCCTCGGTGTAGCAATAATAGAGAGCGGGGCCATCCTCCGATGGATCGCGATGCTGCTTAAATGAGTTGTTTGAATAGATGGTGAAGTGGACTCCGTCAAGAGTGAATGACTTGCTGTGTGAAGCGGGCGTAAAATCCTCAACCTTACCGCTGACTATTTTGACTTCGCCGTTTTCATACATTTCGGTATACTTTTCGTACGCAATGTTTATCTTCTGGTGCCTTTGCCAGATGAGAACAAAGCAGACGACGATTCCCGCGAAAACTGCAAATGAGAGAATGACTCTTCCTGTATTCCTCAAAAATTTGACTATTCCGCTTGAATTGTTTCTTTTGAAGAAGGATACGAGAAGCGAAACAATGAGCATAACTCCCGCAAATATAAGACCGCCGATCCATATTTCCCGGCTATGCTTTGCAAAAAAGCTTAAATTTTCGTAATTGAATAATACCATGAGTCTACCTCCGTGTGGTTATATTGCTATTATATATTAAAAAATGCGATTTGTCAATGAATTTTGGGAAAATATAATTCTCGCCCGCGAGACTTCGACTGTTCACGCCAAGGGGATACCGGGCGCGTGCGCAGTTTGCGAGTGCGCAGTTTGCGAGTGCGCAAAGGCTTCCGCGCGATGAAATTACCTGCGGTAATGAAATCCGACAAGGTCGGATGAAATCTGCCGGAGGCAGATGAAATCCCAAGCATCGCTTGGGGTGAGAGGTAGATAGTGAAAAGTGAAGAGGTATTCACTTCGGGAAGGGAGATCGCACTGTAGTGGATGAGGCATCGCCATACTAATGTCATTAGCGGCGATAAGTAAATAATTATTTACAAATCATCGAAATTTCTCCTAAATTTCCCGATAATTATCCTTTCATACGGTATGGATTTTTGCGTTGTGTGCTTGACGTTTTTTGTCAAAGCTGTGCGAAAAAAGCTTCGGAGTGCTTCGAGGTTTTAAAAGCCATTTGCAACGGAACCCGAAAATACTTTAAATATTTTCGCAAAAGTAATTGTAAAATTCTTCAAAATATGTTAATATATTTCCGGAGCATAATACCGAAACTATACGGAGGTTTTATATGAGTATTTTGAACGAATCGCTTGAATTTGACGGCAAGCTCATTCCGAACAGGGTGGTATTCCAGCCGATGGAGGGCTGTGACTGCCTTGAGAACGGTGAGCCTGGTGAATTGACGATGGCGAAATATATGAATGCCGCAAGGTCGGGAGCAGGTCTTATCTGGATGGAGGCGAACGCCGTTTGCCCGGAGGGAAGAACAAATCCCGGTCAGATGATGCTCACCCGTGAAAATCTCGGAGTATTCAGGGAATTTGTTGCACTGATGCGCAAGACTGCTATGGAGGAATGTGGCATCAATCCTGTGATAATCCTTCAGCTTACCCATTCGGGAAGGCAGAGCATAGTCCCCATGATCGCATACCGCCATCCGATATACGAAAAGACGCGCCCTGTGACCGATGATAACATAGTAAGCGATGAATATCTTGACACGCTACCCGAGAAATACGTCAGATCGGCTCTTCTTGCATACGAGGCGGGTTTTGACGGAGTGGACGTTAAATCCTGTCACGGATATCTTTTCCAGGAGCTTCTCTCCGCCTTCACACGTACCGGCAGATACGGTGGCAGCTTTGAGAACAGAACGCGCCTTTATCTCGACTGCGTGTATGCGGTAAAGGCAGCTGTGCCGGAGGGCTTCCTTGTTGTGACAAGGCTTGGAATTGCGGATATGGTCCCCCATCCGTACGGCTTCGGCACGAACGAGGATAACGAGCTTGATCTTTACGAGAGCGATATGCTCATATCCGAGCTTATCGCGGCGGGCATACGCATGATAAACGTGACTATAGGAAACCCCTATTACAATCCGCATATCAACCGCCCCTTCCGAAAGGGAGGCTACGAGCCGCCCGAGGCACCCGAGGTGGGGCTTGCGAGATTTATCACCGTCCAGAGCCATATAAAAGAGAAATTCCCCGAAATAACGCTTGTCGGCTCGGGCCTTTCGTATTACAGACAGGACCTTATGGATAAGGCGGAGCAGATGATAGAAAGCGGTGCCGCAGACCTTGTCGGATTCGGAAGAGCATCTATTGCATATCCGATGCTTTACAGGGACTGGCTTGACGGTAAATTCGACGTTAAGAAGACCTGCGTTGCCTGTTCAAAATGCACCGCCCTTATGAGGCACAAGTGTGTTTCGGGCTGTGCTGTGTTCAACGAATATTACAGAAATCTATATAAGGAGAAGGTAGAATGCAAAAAATAGCAGTTGTAACAGGTGCCTATCAGGGCATCGGAAAGGGTATTGCCGACGGGCTTTGCGATGCGGGCTATACCGTTATTTATTCCGACGTTCATCCCGAAATGGAGGGAAAGGTGTATTGCAAATGCGATATATCCCGTGCGGAGGACCGCGAGGCTCTTGCAAAATTCGCGCTTGACAGATATGGCAGAATAGATCTTCTTGTTAATAATGCCGGCGTTGCCTGCAAGGTGCGCCTTGACGTGCTTGAGACCACCGAGGAGAGCTTTGACCGCGTTGTCGGCATCAACACCAAGGGAACCTTCTTTATGTGTCAGACCTTCGCAAATGCGATGATCTCCTGTCTTGATAAGGGGCTTTCCGACTATACT
>SVQV01000168.1 GCA_015065175.1 Oscillospiraceae bacterium
ATATACAGTATAGGATTGAGTCGATATTGCTGTTTATGGTATATCCGGTGTAAACGTAAGGACCGAAGGAGTTCATACTGCTTACTATTATCATGTTAGATATACTGAACATGGAAGCTTGAATTCCCGACGGTATTCCCAGACGCATTGATTCTATAAGAATTTTCTTGTCGATTGCCATCTTCTTGAAAGAGAATGCATATGGCATATTTTTTCTTTTTACAAGAAGCGTAACCGCTGCCGCGGCGGATATGTATTGAGAAATGATGGTAGCGATCGCAACTCCGTCAACGTCCATATTGAAGCATATAACGAAAATAAGGTTCAGACCGACGTTTATGAGACCGGAGCAGGAAAGAATTATAAGAGGGGATCTTGAATCGCCCACACTTCTGAGTATTGCCGCCGAATAGTTATATACGGAAGAAGCCGGTATTCCGAAGGCGAGTATCCGCATATATTTGACGGACAGGTCGATAAATGCAGAATCTATACCCATCAGCGTAAGAGCAGGCTTGCTAACTAAAAAGAAGATTAAGCCGAATATGATGCCTCCGATAAACGAGAAGGTTACCGAGGTATGAACTGCACGTGAAAGCTTATCATAGTCCTTTGCACCGAAAGCATGAGCAACCACTATAGCTCCGCCGGCACCTATTCCCATAAGAAGATTGACTATGAGATTATTAAGAGGACCGGTAGCACCTACCGCCGCAAGAGCAAATTCCTCTCCCGACCACCGTCCGACAACGATGTTGTCAGCCATATTGTAGCATAGCTGAAGAAGTGCGGTTAGAATTATCGGAATTGTGTAAAGGAGCATGCTCTTGAAGATAGGACCTTCAGTGAAGTCTCTCTTTTTGCTTTTTAGTGTAACTGAAGCACTCATTTCGCTTTCCCCTTTTGAAAGATAAGAATTTTTTTATGCTTTTGAATCCCGGTTTGCATTTTCTTTTGTTACCGCAAACATAATCTTTAGCTTCTTCCATGCAACAAGGAAGAGAACGATGAGCATTAATATGGTAATTATCCATGAGAGAGGGAAGCAAAGAAGAAGTCCCTGGGGAGTATTGAGTGGCTCGAGAGGGAAGAATACGTATCTCCAGAAAATTCTGAAGGCGCAAGCACCCGTAAGTGAAATAAGCATAGGAGAAATCGAATATCCGAGACCGCGCATAACACCCATTACGACCTCCATAACTCCGCAGAGGAAGTAGGTGTTGAGAAGAATCTGCATCATATCATGGCAAAGCGCTATAAGCTCGCTTTTGTTTTGGGCATCGGAAGCTATGTAAAGGCTTATTATCTGTTCTCTGAAAAGCATAATAAGCTGAGATATCGCAATTCCGACAACGGTAACCTGAATAAGCGAAAAGACGAGTGTTTTTTTGACTCTTTCGTGCTTCATAGCTCCGTAATTCTGACCGGTAAAGGTCATTGCCGCCTGATAGAAGCTGTTGCAGGCAATATAGGTGATTGAATCTATATTATTCGTTATAGTGTAGGCTGTTATTACGTTCGGGTCGCCGAATGAGTTTATGCCGTTAGTGAGAACTATGTTCGCAAGGCTGAAAAATGAGCTCTGTATTCCCGAAGGGATACCTATTCTGAGTATTCTTTTGAAAAGTACCATATCAAAGCACAGCTTTTTGAAGCTGAACTGATAGGACTCACCGTGTTTTTTCATAAGCACTATGATAACCGCCGCAGCGGATACGTACTGAGCTATGATTGTAGCTAGTGCAACGCCTTCAACCGACATTCCGCAAGCGATAACGAAAAACAGGTTAAGCAAAACGTTTATAATACCCGTAGAGGTAAGTATGATAAGCGGTGTTCTTGAATCTCCTGCCGAACGGAGAATTGACGAGCCGAAGTTATAAACTGAAGTAGCGGGAATACCGAGGCAGATTATGCGCATGTAGAGAACCGCTTGATCGAGCAGTATATCCTGCGTTCCTATCATAGCGAGAACAGGTCGTGAAATGAGAAGACCGAGCGCGCTGAACCCTATTCCTAAAAATAGAGAAAAGCTTATAGCGGTATGTACAGCTCTTGAGACGTCGCGGTCGCGGCGCGCGCCTATGCACTGCGCAACAACAACACCTGTGCCCGCGGCAGTTCCTGTAATCATGGTGATTACAAGGTTGTTAAGTGAGCTTGTGGAGCCAACGGCACCGAGTGCATTTTCGTCACCCGACCACTGTCCGACAACTATGTTGTCTGCCATGTTGTACATGATCTGCAAAATTCCCGTAAGCATAATCGGAAGAGCAAACAGTAGAATTTTGAAGAACAAAGGGCCTTCGGTAAAATTCCTGGTTTTCTTTGTGCTTATCATATTAGCCACCGTGTCTTTCAAAAATCGCAAAAAAATGAGCAATTCTATATAATGAAATAATCGCAAGTAAATTATAGCCTTTTTCAAAACTTTAGTCAATGTGCAATTTGACACAAAAAGAAATATTTATTTGTTTAATTTGTATATTTTTATATACTTTTTATTTTAAAAAGTAGTGTGGAACTTTTGGGCCGAAATTGAAGAAAATTGCATAACTCTCCTTTTCCAAGCTCATTTGCGTGTATAAAACGAATTATTTTGTAATAAAATACGAATACTCACTTGAAATATATGATGGAAAATAGTATAATGGAGAGGTAAATGAAAAAAATTATTGCAAAAACCCTGTATGATACCGAAGCAGCCGAGCTCATACACAAGTATACCGTCGGTTCTGTCGGTGATAGCGAAGGATATGAAGAAAGCTTGTATAAGACGTATGAGGGAAAGTATTTTCTCTATGTGAACGGGGGCGCAAATTCACCGTACCCGGAGGAGAACATCAAGAGAATATCTCCTGCCAAGGCACAGCAGTGGCTGGCAGAAAAGAAATAAAGCGCAGGGGACTGCTTTGGCAGTCCTTTGTTATGTAAGGAGACAGTATAATGCAGATTCTTGAAAAAAAGCAGAATATCTTTTCTAATCCTATAATGATGACGCTCGTGGCACTTGTTTGCTGCGCGCTGTGGGGCAGTGCAACTCCCGCGATAAAGACGGGATATAAGCTTCTTTCTGTTTCGGGAGTAGCTTCGATAATGCTCTTTGCCGGAATGCGCTTTTTTCTTGCAGGTGTGTTTACGGTAATAATTTTCTCCGTCTCGTCAAAGAAAATTCTCGTGCCGAAGCGTGAAAATGTTCCGAGAATACTGCTTGTCAGTGTTTTTCAGACTGTAGTGCAGTACATATTTTTCTATCTCGGACTTGCGTATACCAGCGGCGTGAAGGGAACTGTTGCGAGCGGCTCCGGTGCGTTCTTGCGGTGCTTATA
>SVQV01000037.1 GCA_015065175.1 Oscillospiraceae bacterium
CACCAAGTATAGCACTCCAATGTGAAAAATGTTCTATCTTCACACACTTTTCACATTGGAGTGCTATACTTGGTGTGTAATTAAGACAGGAGGATAAAAATATGTCAGAGTTCGATACACAGAACAATTTGAATAATAACGAAGAAAATAATAATAACGAAGAAAAAACAGAAAACAAAGAGTTTTCTCGGAATGAAGAAAAGACAGAGAATAAGAGCGGCTTCGAATTTTCGAATAACGGAGAGTACCGAAGCAACAGCTATTATTCGGACAGAGAGCATTCCTACAGGACCTCTTACAATTCCTCATCTATTGAGTACGGACCCGAGAAAAAAAGAGACAAGAGCGTGCATAGAAAAAATCTTACACCTCTTTACGTGCTTCTTTCTATCACTCTCATACTTGCCGCGCTTTTCGGCGGTTATGCCTTGGGACATCAGAATGCAAACGAAGCACCCGTGCATAAGGACCCGATAAACAATACATTTGCGACAACGGCGCCCGAAAGCGACCTTTACCCTGTTGTTAAGGCGCCCGAAACAACAATATCCATTCCGAAATACGATTCGCCTGTTGCGGCGGCGGTAGAGGGTAACTACGTATATGTAAATGAAAAAGCCGCAAAATCTGTTGTTTCTATTACGACCGAAGCGACAGTATACAGTGCCTTTTACGGCAGTTATGTAGAAAGCGGCGCGGGAAGCGGAGTTATAATTGCCAATACGGGAAACACCTATTATATAGTAACCAATAATCACGTGGTTGACGGCTATAACGCTATTACCGTATTTGCTATGAACGGAAATGAGGAGGGCTACGAGGCAGAGCTTTTAGAGCGTGACTGGACTAACGACATAGCGGTGCTTCGCATAGAGACAGAGGATGAGCTTGCGGTTGCCGAGATAGGCGACAGCAGTACTGTAAAGGCAGGACAGAATATAGCCGCTATCGGAAATCCGCTCGGTCTGTTCAGCGGAACTATTACCCCCGGCATAATAAGCGCGGTAACGAGAGATATTCTTATTGAGGGAGTCGCTATGACTCTTATTCAGCACTCCGCGGCAGTAAGCCCCGGAAATTCGGGCGGCGGACTTTTCAATATGCAGGGACAGCTTATAGGTATAGTAAATGCGAAATCCTCGGGCACAAGCGTAGAGAGTATAGGCTTCGCTATTCCGATAAATACAGCTTACCGTGTAGCGCTCGAAATTATAAATAACGGATACGCTTCGGGAATCCCGAGCCTTGATATCACATTCAGAACAAGCGGCAGTTATCTGTATATTCAGGACTATAAGCATAACGACAGACTTATAGCAAGCGGTCAGACAACTATCGAAAAGGATGATATTTTGGTATCTATAGATGATCAGAAGATAAGCAGTATAAACGATATCCGTACAGTTCTGTGCAGTAAAGAGGTAGGCGACAAGGTCAAGCTCACGCTTTACCGCATGGAAGCAAACAGCAAATTCGGATACACCTATAAGACCTACACGGTAGAGGTTGATATCAATGAGTACAACCCCATGACTGTTTATCCGAGCGAGGCACAATAAGGGTATATTTTTAATTTGAAAAATTCAAATACGGACACCCTTGAAGTTATATAAAATTTAACAGAGGGATCGTTTCGATATCAGGAGACGGTCCCTTTTGTTCCTATAAAGGAGAGGCTATGTATAAGCTCTTGATTGCGGATGACGAATTGCAAATAAGAAATATAATAAGAAAATACGCCGAATTCAGCGGATATTCCGTCTCAGAGGCAGAAAACGGAATGCAGGCTGTGGCATTGGCTAAGGAAGAATCGCCCGATGCGATTATTTTGGATATTATGATGCCCGAATTAGACGGATTTTCCGCCTGCCGAGAAATTCGGCGTTTTTCGGACGTTCCAATACTTATGCTCAGCGCTCGCGGCGAGGAATACGATAAGATAAACGGCTTTGAGATAGGCGCTGACGATTATATAGTGAAGCCCTTTTCGCCCCGCGAGCTTATGCTGAGAGTGGATGCCGTTATAAGAAGAAGCAACAAAAACCACCAAGCCGAAAACGAGAGGGAGGTCTACTCTTTCTCGGGACTTACTGCCGATGTTTCCGCGAGAATGGTGTTTATAAACGGAGAAAAGGCAGAGCTTTCGCCAAAGGAATATGACCTGCTTTTCTATATGATAAGAAATAAGGGCATAGCGCTTTCAAGAGAAAAGCTTATTACAGACGTATGGGGATATGATTTTTACGGAGACGACCGCACGTTAGACACACATATAAAGCTTTTGCGTAAGAGCCTCGGCGAATACAGCTCCTTCATAGTTACCTTGAGAGGAATGGGATACAGATTTGATGCGCCAAATGAAAAATAAAAACAGAGCTGAAATAAAAAGAAGCATTTTTGCTTATTTTATAGTCTTCTCGCTCATTATAATCGCTATTTTGTGGCTTTGTCAGACCTTGCTTTTAGATACGTTTTATTACAGAAATACGCTGTCGGGAATGAAACGTGTATCAAGCTCTCTTTCCGAGCAGTATATGTACGATAATTTTTCGGACACGGTAGAAAGCACCGCGCTGAAAAGTCAGTACAGTATACGGGTATTACGCCTTTCAAACGGCAGAGTAACAACCCTTGCCACGGTCGAGACGCTTGGAAGCTCGGTTCATAAGCTGACGAATGATCAGCTCGGATACATTTATGAAAAGGCTGCCGAAAACGGAAATGTGTATTATACAGAGGTATATCTGCATAACGTCTTTAATCCAATATTTATGAGGGAGGAGCTTTCCGCATATATTCCGCAGTTTGACGGAGATATGGGAGAAAGCAATCCGTTTTCTCTCGGAATTGCTGACGAGAGGCTTGTGCTATGTCGTTTGGTCTATGATGAAAACGGTGACGCCCTAATGCTCTTGCTTGATTCGGAGCTTTCTCCGGTCTCCTCGGTAGTCAGCACACTGCGAGTTCAGCTTTCTTTTATATCTCTTATAATACTTTTACTGTCGCTGTTGCTTGCCAAATGGATATCGGGCAGAATTTCACGCCCCATAGTCAGACTCAATGATAAGGCGAAGCGATTGGCTGACGGAGGCTACGGTGTAGATTTTTCGGGAGACGGCTACCGTGAGATATGCGAGCTTGGAGATACATTGAACGATGCATCCGAAAAGCTCTCCGCGCTTGATAGAATGCAGAAGGAGCTTATAGCAAATATTTCTCACGATCTGCGCACTCCGCTTACAATGATAAAGGGCTATGCCGAGCTTATGCGCGACATAGACAGCGAGAACACTCCTGAGAATATGCAGGTCATCATAGACGAGACAGAGCGATTGAATGAGCTTGTCGCGGATATCATGCAAATCTCAAAGGTCCAGAGTGAAAGCGAGTCGGTGACATTGGAGGTCTTTGACCTTTCGCAGTCGATAAACGAAATTATAGAGAGATACCGCCGACTTAAGCACTCCGAGGGCTTTGATTTTGAGCTTCACATTGCTGACTCGTCTGTAATTAAGGCAGATAAGGGGAAAATTTTGCAGGTCATATGTAACTTGCTGAATAATGCCATAAACTATACACGAAACGGCAAGGTAATAATAAATTGCTTCAACTCAGACGGCTTCGTGCATGTAGATATCATAGACAGAGGAGAGGGAATACCCGCAGAGGAGCTTCCCAACATCTGGCAAAGGTATTATAAGGTCGATAAAACTCATACGAGGAGCAGAGTGGGAAGCGGTCTCGGTCTTTCTATTGTCAGAGGTATTTTAGAGCTTCACCACGCTCGTTACGGTGTGCAAAGCACCTTAGGCGATGGCTCACGCTTCTGGTTTGAGCTGCCGCTTTTCAAATCCCTGTGAAGAATCATTTTGCCGCGAGAGCTTCAGACACCTATCTCAATTAAGGTGTCTGACTCGGGCTCGGCTTGTAAAAACGAAACGGAAACGGGGGCAAGACCGTCATAATGTCGGTAACGGTATATGCCCTCGGACGTGTCCATGACGGAGATATAGTGCGTATAATGATTTCCGTTTTTGCTTTTTACCGCGCCTTTTATTATTGAAACGCCTTCGAGCATGTGAAAAAGACCGCAAATTCTATTTTCCTCGACATCGTCAAATTCGGCGTTAGCGGATAGATATGCCGCCCGTACAAAGCGAGAGAGAGAGGTGGCATCGCCCGGTAGCCCTATAGCACCGTTTCCGAGTCCTGATTCCGATAGCTTGAACGCATTTTTCATTTTTCCGCCTTTTGAGCCGCTTGAAAGACCGAGGAAGTTTTCAAGATGCGCTATCTGTGAGGGAAAGGGAGGCTCGTTTGTCAATATGCCGACTTTGTTGTCGTATATCTTTATTCCTTCACGGGATGGCTCAAGCACAATGCAGCCGCCCTTGCTGTCGGATATTTGAAAATGAAGCGGCGACGTGCCAATTTCTTTGTTGAAGTCGATATCGTAAAGCTTTATTTCTGATATAAGCTTTTTTGCCGAAGTCACATCGGACGCTAAACCAAGCACAAGCGGAATAAGCTCATAAGGCGCGAGAGCGGCTTTGGGGATTTCCTTTGTGCTTTTTTCATAATAGGCGCTCACGGGAAAGTTGAGTGCCGCAACCGCGAGGCCCTTTTCGTTCATAGCGTCGGCGTACAGCGGATATCCGCTTTCAATTGCCGCCATGCCCAATATCGCTAAATGCTTGTCGATGCTTCTTCCGTTTTTTAGCGTATACGGATAATTTCGCGGAGTGAGGACGGCTTTTTGCCCAAAGTCCGTATCAATATCCATAGTCCTGCAAAAATAATTTTTATTTCCTATTTTTTTTGATATACAAGTACACATATTTTCTCCGAGGCTTTTTAACTTAATTTGCCCGAAAAAATCAAAAAAACACCTATATTGATAAAAAAGAAAAGGGGCTGTCTCAAATGCAAGTTTGAGACAGCCCCCTCTTTAATGTGCAAGGGGATAGTCACATATATTCTATGGCACTCAGCTTTATAAGCAGAGATATGTCGTCGGGCTGGTCCTTTGCGTCGTTTGCCGCGCGGTTTCGGACGGTTTCGCCGCATTTTTCGCATCTGTGTACTATCACGTATCCCTTTTTGGGATTTAATTCCACCTTTACGGGCTTTAAAAGTCCTTTGCAGTCATTTGCTCTGTCTCCCGGCATAATGTCCACATGCAGAGAGCAGAGGCAGAAGGGACAATGATTTCTTGAGCTGTAGCCGAGCGGATGTACCTCTTTTTTGCAATTTTCGCAAATAAAACCGCTGTCATTTTTTTTAAATCTTTTTGTTTCCATAATATCCATTTAAACTCTCGATTAATTTTTTTCTTTGCGGAAATAATATTTTTTGCAGGCAAATCAAATGCACAACGTAAAGGTATTGGACCTGCAAAATATTTTATCTAATCAAATAAAAATAAACACATTCCAAAGAGGAAGAAAAATGAAGCAGAATAAAAAATGTGTATTGCTCGCTTTAATGCTTTTTGCGGCGTTATCGTTTTGTCTGCTTGTGCCGGCATATGCTATGCCCTCTGTTCGCGACGGCATTGTTACAGACAGAGACGGCATAATTGAGGGAGATTCTGACGTTACCCTTCCTAAAGTAACGCTTCCCGATCAAAACGGAACAATGACACCGAGCGAGCAGGAAACGGGTGACGGCGGAAGTGCCGTTATGCCCGGTCTTACGGGCGGCGCAGATACAAGTGACAGAACCCCGTCGACAAATAGCCCTGCGACAGACAGAACAACGGCATCGGTAACGACCCAAAGCCCGAGAACAACGCAAAGTCCTGACACCTCGGCGCCTACCACTACCGCACAGGATGAGGCGGACGGTAACGGAATGGCGGTATGGGGAGTAATACTTGCAATTATCATTATTGCGGCTGTCGCCGTGATACTCTATATGCTTTTTGCAAAGAGAAGATAAAATTTGTAAACTACAGTTTGCAAAAGACACAAAGACTGAGAGCCCTTCAATTGAGGGGTTCTTTTTATTTACCTACACAGAAATGGCTGAATATACCCGAAATGATGTCCTCGTTTACCGCTCTGCCGTCAAGCTCGGAGAGTGCGGAAATAGCAAGACTCACATCTGATGATACTAAATCCGAAGGATATCCCGCCTTTTGCGCCGAAGCCGCCGACAAAAGAAAATCACGCGCGCGGATAAGAGAGGCGTACTGTCTCGCGCCCGATACTATCGCATCGCTTCCTATAGATATCTTTTCGTCGGTGAAAAGCCTGTCAACGATAGCGGATAGCTCTTCCTCGCCTCCGTTTTTGGCTGAAATTGTCACAACGTTCTCAAATTTTTCGTTTATAAAAGCAGTGTCTGCTTTTTGCGGAAGGTCGCTCTTGTTTATTATGGCAATAATGGGTACGTTTGAATTCGAGAGCGCCTCTATAAGCTCAAAATCCTCACCGTCAAGAGATGATGAGCCGTCTAACACGAGGAAGATAAGCTCGCTTTCCTCTATCTTTTTTCTTGACAGAGAAATACCTATCTTCTCGACGGGTGCATCCGTCTCATGTATGCCTGCTGTATCAACAAGATTAAGAGTTACACGGCCGAGCGACACGGTCTTTTCGAGCAGGTCGCGTGTTGTGCCCGCATATTCACTGACTATCGCATATTCGCCCTTGCACAGAGTGTTGTAAAGCGTGCTTTTGCCGACATTCGGCTTTCCGCATATGACCGTGTTTATACCCTCGTTTACGGCATGTCCCGTTTTGTAGCTTGCGCAGAGCTTGCTTAGCTTTTCAAGCGCGCTTTCGAGTATGCGGAGTACCTCATCGGGTGTAAGATCGGCTAAGTCCTCTTCGGGAAAATCGATATTGGCGTAAAGTGTCGTCATAAGAGACAAAAGACCTTCGTGAAGCGAAGATATCTCTTCATTCAGTCTGTTTCTCGATGTGTGTGAATTGAGGAGTATCTGAGAGTGAGTTTTTGCTTCAAGGAGCGAGCCTATCGCTTCGGCATCGGTAAGACTGAGCTTTCCCGAAATGAAGGCTCTGCGTGTAAATTCGCCTGCCTCAGCGGGATGCGCGCCGCAGGCAAGGACGGCTTCCAGCACCGTTTTTGTAATCAGCATACCGCCGTGACAGGTAATTTCCACAGTATCCTCGCCTGTATATGAGTTCGGAGCGCGAAAGATAGTAGCTATTGCGTCATCTATCCTTTCGCCGTCTAAAATGACATCTCCGTAAACCGATGTACGTGAAGGATATTCCGAAAGTGGTTTGTTGCTTTTCGGAATAAAGCACTTTGAAACTATGGAAACGGCATCGGCACCTGATGTTCTTATAAGTGCAACCCCGCCTTTGCCGGACGGGGTTGAGATTGCTGTAATGGTAGCAGTCGGATTATTCATCGACTTCTGCTTCCTTTTCTTCTTCTGCCTTGGGAGCTGTGTTCGCCTTAGCCTTGTCGGTAAGATAAATAACTATCTTTCTGTTATTGTCTGCACCGATAGAATTGGTGGAAACGCCCTCAATTGCCTGAATTTCAGAATGGATTATTCTTCTTTCGTAAGGTGTCATAGGCTCAAGCATAACGCTGCGGTTGTTTTTCAGCGCCTGAGCAGCCTTCTTGCGAGCAAGGGCTCTGAGAGTTTCCTCTCTCTTTGCACGGTAGCCTTCGATATCTATTGTAACTCTGCTATGGTTCTTCTCGCCCTCTGCGTTCTTTTTTGCGCTTGCGAGGTTGGAAAGATACTGGAGAGCATCCAAAGTATCGCCGTGGTGACCTATAAGAATACTTGCGTCATCACCCTCGATGGTTATTCTTCTTGTGCCGTCGCTGCAGGAGTAAAGCTGAGCGGTTGCATTGATTCCAAGGTTTGCGATAAGCTTGTTTACAAAATCGTAGGAAAGGTCGATGCCTTCGGGAGCTTCGATCTTCTCAAAGGAAAGATCTGCTTCGGGAACTGCCGCGGATTTTGAGGGAGCGTTTTCGTTATGCTCACTCTTGATCTTTTCGAGAATTTCATCAGAAACTGTGTCGTTTCTGCGATGACGGTTCTTGCCGTTCTTATTCTTGCGGGGAGCATTATCATTTCTCTGAGCGTTTTTCGCTTCCGAGCGTTCCTTTTTACGTGACTTTTCGGGATTAGCGTCGGGAATTTCGATATATGCCTTTACCTTTGTGGGCTTTGCGCCGATAATACCGAATATACCCTTGCTTCCCAAGTCGATCACTTCATATTCTATATCATCAATGGGGCTTACACCGAGCGCTTCCTTTGCGTTGGCGATAGCCGCTTGAATGTCTTTTCCTGATGCGATGATTTCTTTTCTCATTTTAAAATAGACCTCTTAATATTACTTATTTTCTTCTGTAGTTTCGTTTTCCTCTGTCTTATCCGCTTCTTCTGTCGGCTCGTCCTTTTTGTCGGACTTGATAGGCGCCTGTCCTATATGAGATGAGGGCTTAGCGTTGGTTTTGGGGGCTTCCTCTGCCTTTTCGGGAGAAAATTCCTCGTCATCGTCACGCTCGTGAAGTGAGCGCTTCTTCGGCTGATTTGACGCAGGCTTAGGAGGCTTTACCTTCATTTCCTTTTCCGCACGGCGGAAATCCTCCTCGGTAAATACGGGAATAGGCATCGCTTTCGCGAGAATTACCGACTGGATCATACTTATAACAGACTGATATATCCAGTAAACACCTATAGCCGCAGACATATTGAAAGCGAAGAAGAGAGTCATTAACGGCATAGAGAAGTCCATTATAGCGTTAGACATCTTTACATTGCCAGGAGTGTCTGCTGTCATCTGAGTCATAGGGTTAAGCTTGCGCGAAAGCTTCATAGTAAAGAACTGGGAAGCAAATACCAGGATAGGTATAATAACGAGCCAGCTTGTAAGCGTAGGAACTGCCGAAAGGTCGAAATTGTTGAAGATCTCGAAATGGGGAATAAGCTCGGAGCTGAAGCCTTCAATTTCAGCAAAGCTCTCATAGCCCTGAAGCTTCATTTCGGAGATAAGGTTTATTTCGTCGAGCTTCTTTACGTCAAGCGTCGGGTTAAGCTCTACCGCTTTGTTCTTAAGTGTGGTTATAAGCTCGGAGTTGAAACGGCAAACATAGGTGAGCGGCTTACGGATTATGTTGTAAAGCGCCATAATTACAGGAAGCTGAATAAGGAGCGGCAGACATCCCGAAAGGGGAGAAACGCCCTCTCTCTGCTGTAGGTCCATAATTTCCTGCTGTTTTTTATTCATTGTCGCCTTGTCGGTCCGTCCCGCATATTTCTTTTCGATAGCCATCATTTTAGGGCGAAGCTTGGCGTTCTGAATTTGTGTTTTCTGCTGCTTTATTCCAAAGGGAATGAAAATTATCTTAACGGCTAAAGCAAAAAGCAAAAGCGCTATAGCGTAGTTTCCCGTGATTGAATAGCAGAAACGCATAAAATATCCGAAAGGGATATTGATAATGTCTAAAATACCATTCATTTTTTAATTCACTTTCTCTCTTTTTGATCATTCTCAGCCATTTTCCTGTGTGAAGGGCGTTCGGGGACGGGATCGTATCCGCCTTTGCCAAAGGGATTGCAACGGAGTACTCTCCAAACCGTGAGTCCGAGTCCTATAAAAAAGCCACGTTTTTGAAATGCTTCGAGAGCATAGGCAGAGCAGGTAGGAGTAAACCTGCAACAGGGCGGTTTTATGGGTGAGATGAATTTTCGATACGCTTTGATAAGTGCAATGCAAATATATTTCATAAATTTTATTGCTCTTTTTCTTTAAGCATATTAAGCTTTTTGAATGCGGCATAAAGCTCTTTCGCAATTTCCTGCGATTTCATGCCGACTGCCTTCTCTCTTGCAACTATTACAATAAGAAAGCCTGTTTTTATTTCGTTTTCGGAAATTACCGCGCGGTAACCCTCACGAAGAATGCGCTTTACACGGTTCCGTGTTACCGCATTGCCGAGCTTCTTTGAGACGGTAAGACCTAATCGGTTCATCCGTATCCTCTGAGGATGCGCTTTTCGCAATCTCTCCGAAGCGTAGTCGGGCAAAATGTGTACTGCAACGGCGCTGAATACGGCGCGCTTGCCCTTTGCGTATGCCTTGGAATACAGGTGGTTTTCGCAGATTGCTTTAAATTTCATAATAACCTCTGCTGTAAGTCTTCAAAACAAAAACTCCGATAAGGCACAAAAAGTGAGGTATCGGAGTTTTGTAGTCACCTTGTGTGACGATTAATAGGTGAGCTGAGCTCTACCCTTTGCGCGTCTTCTCTTGAGAACTTTTCTGCCGTTAGCGGTTGCCATTCTTTTTCTGAAGCCATGCTCAACTTTTCTCTGTCTCTTCTTGGGCTGGTATGTTCTTTTCATTGTGGCACCTCCTTCTTAATGTTTGAGAGTATATGTTTATTTTATTAAACAAAGTAATGTGCTGTATTCCATATAGCGCACAAATTATTATACATTAAAAGCTTTCAAATGTCAAGAGTTTTTAATAATATTTCCGAAGAATTCTTTTTTTAATTGCCAAAACTACCGCAAAAAGGATACATCCAAGCACTATAAGAGCCGCAAAAACGTAAATTCCTGTGCCCGAAGAGCTTTCTACCTTCAATTTTTCCCAAAGGGAGTTAGCGTATCTGAGAGTCTCGGTGTCAAGATTTTCAAAATAATAGAAGGGCATAGAGTCTGTGTCGGGATAGAGTATCTCGTCATCTATAAAGCTGTAATTCTCATTGCTCGTTACAGCGGTATTTGGGCATGCGTAGCAGATATATTCCGCAATTTCAAGAGCTATTTCGGGTTCAAGCACGAAATTTATAAACTCCTCGGCAATATCTCTGTTTTTCGACGATTTCGGTACGCACATAGCGTCAACGAAGATGTTCGTGCCCTCCTCGGGGTAAGAGAAGGCTAAGTCCTCGTTTACCTCCTGCATAGTGTAGAAGTCGCCCGCATAGTAGGGTGCCAGAGCCGCCGCTCCGCTTTCCATTTTGTTATAGACCTCGTCCATAACGTATGCCTGCATATACGGTCTCTGCGCCTGCAAAAGCGTAAGAGCTTCATCCCAGCGGGACTTGTCGGACGTGTTTACGTAGTTGTCGTCTTGGGAATTATGACCTGTCTCGGAGCTTAAAATATACTGCGCGATACCGAAAGCGTCACGGCTGTTATTGAAGTTGAGTATCATGCCCGTATATTTTTCGTTCCAAAGCACACGCCAGGTGTTTACGTCCTCCTCGTCAACCATGGTAGTGTTGTAGATAAGTCCTACAGTACCGTAGGTGTAGGGAACACTGTATTCACAGGCAGGGTCAAAATACGGACCGTCTGCCTGTCCTTCGGTGTTCTTGAACTGTGAGTCAATATAGGAATAGTTCGGAATGTTTTCAAAATCAAGCTTCTGAAGCATATCCTCGGATATAAGTCTTGCTACCATATAGTCGGACGGAATTACAAGGTCTATCTTGCTCGTGCCGTTTTTCATTTTAGCGTACATATCCTCGTTGCTCGAGAATATGGAGTAGACTACCTTTATTTTTTCGTCGTGGGTAGCGTTATAATATGCTTCAAATTCCTTCGGTACATTCATCATTCCTTCATCACCGAGGGGCATATATTCTCCCCAGTTGTAGATGAAGAATTTTCTCGTTTTCTGACCGCAGGAGGAAAAGACAAGCAGGCTCGAAAGCAGAAGCGATATCAAAAGAAGAAATGTAAGCAGCTTTTTCATGCCTTTTGCTCCTCCTTTCTTGTCTTTATGCGTCTGATTTTCGCCTGTGGCTTTCCGTTCCTTTGCTTATCAGCGCGGGACTGCATAACATTAGACAGTACAAGCAATACAAGCACAGTGCCGAAAATGAGTGTCGAGAGCGCATACATATCGGGGGTAACGGTACGCTTGGTCATTCCGTATATAACTATAGGGAGCGTCTGGAATTCCTCGGCGGTGAAGTAGCTTATGATAAAGTCATCAAGCGAGAGTGTAAATGCCATAATAAAGCCGCTGAAGATACCCGGTGTAAGATTGGGAAGCTCGACCTTGAAAAAGGATTGAAGCTTAGTGCAGCCGAGGTCCATAGCCGCTTCGGAAAGATGCTTGTCCATCTGACGTATTCTGGGAAGCACCGAAAGAATTACATAGGGAATATTAAAGGTAACGTGTGCGATAAGCACGGTCCAGAAGCCGAGAATGGTTTCTTTTCCCAGCACCGTCATAACAAATGCGAACAAAAGCGCCATAGATATACCCGTTACTATATCGGGGTTCATCATAGGAATGTTTGATACACCCAAAACGACATTTTTCACTCTGCGGCTGCGCATTCTGTCAATTCCGACAGCAGCAGCCGTCCCTATGACTGTCGCGATAACTGCGGAGCAGACAGCGAGAACGAGGGTGTTTGAGAGCGCGTTAAGCACCTCCTCACTCCTGAAAAGCTCCTTATACCATCCGAGCGAAAAGCCGTCCATAACGGCTAAGCTGTTGGACGAGTTGAAGGAAAACACTATCATTACGATAATAGGAGCGTAGAGAAAGAGCATAACGAGTGCGGTATAGATTTTCGAAATCTGTCTCATACAACTATACCTCCCTCGTCGTCGCCGAACTTATTCATTACAGCTAAGCTTATAAAGATAAGTATCATAAGAATAAAGGAGAGGGAAGCTCCCATATTGTAGTCGTAATTCAGCATAAACTGACGCTCTATGGTATCTCCTATGAGGTCGAAGTTTCCGCCGCCCATCTTCTGAGAGATATAGAAGGTACTGACAGAGGGAACAAAAACCATAGTAATTCCCGAAATTACACCCGATACGCTGAGAGGCATGATTACCTTTATCATCGTTTGAAAGTTATTACAGCCGAGGTCTCCTGCCGCCTCTATCAAGCGTGTGTCTATCTTGCTCATTACGGTACAGATAGGAAGCACCATATAGGGCAGAAAGTTATAAACCATACCGAGAACAACAGCCGAGCTGTTTCCGAGCATCTGGAATGGCCCCAGACCAACCTTGGAAAGAAGCGTGTTTACAAGACCGTTGTTTTCAAGAATATTCATCCAAGAATATGTTCTTATAAGAAGATTCATCCACATGGGAAGCATTACAAGCAGAGTGAGTATTCTCTGTCTCTGCTCTTTCATACGTGAAATGAAGTATGCAAGCGGATATGCTATAATAAGACAAATGAATGTTGCAACTATAGCAAAGCATATAGAGCGCAGGAAAATTGAAAGATAATCGGGCTTAGCCAGACTTACAATATTATCAAGCGTGATGTTACCCTCACTGTCTGTAAACGTGTAATAGATTACAAAGAGAAGGGGCGCAATTATAAAGAGTATGCTCCATACAATATGCGGATATGCGGCAACAGACTGCAGAAATGATTTTTTAGAGGTCATCTTCGTCCTCCGTTTCCGGATTTGACAGCTCGTCAAGCTCGTCGCTGAAGGAGCTGTAGTCTCCGAACATACCCGAGAACTCGGATTTCTTCATAATGTGGATAGCGTCAGGCTCTATGTAAAGACCGATATTGGCACCGACTTCAACATAGTCTGTAGACTGTATCATCCATTTAAAGCCGTGGATGTCAACTATTATTTCATAGTGAACGCCTTTAAATGTAACGGATGTTACAGTGCCCTTGAGCATTCCGCGCTCAGGCTCTACCACGTCTACGTCCTCGGGACGTACAACTACGTCGACCTGCTCGTTCTTTTCAAAGCCCGAGTCGACACAGTCGAAGGTGTGACGTGAGAATGTGACCTTATAGTCCTCGCGCATTACACCGTCAACTATATTGCTTTCGCCTATAAAATCGGCGACAAACGCATTTTTCGGTTCGTTATATATATCTGTCGGAGTGCCTATCTGCTGAATAACGCCGTTAGCCATAACGACAACCGTGTCCGACATGGAAAGAGCTTCCTCCTGGTCGTGCGTTACGTAGATAAAGGCAATTCCTGTTTGTTTTTGTATTTTTTTAAGCTCGTTCTGCATATCCTTGCGGAGCTTTAAGTCGAGCGCGCCGAGAGGCTCGTCGAGCAGAAGCACGCGAGGGTTACTGATAAGAGCTCTCGCAATAGCGACACGCTGCTGCTGACCGCCCGAAAGCAGATTTACATTTCTGCGTTCAAAGCCCTTAAGCGCAACAAGCTCAAGAAGCTCCTTTACTCTGGGGGCGATCTCTTTTTCGGGAACCTTTTTCAGTCTTAAAGCAAAAGCTATATTATCAAAAACATTAAGATGAGGGAACAGTGCATATTTTTGAAAGACGGTGTTTACCTGTCTTTTATACGGCGGGAGGTCGGTTATGTCCTTTCCGTCAAAGAAAACGCGTCCTTCATCGGGGGTTTCAAATCCGCCTATAATACGAAGCGTGGTAGTCTTACCGCAGCCCGAAGGACCGAGAAGAGTAACAAATTCATTATCCCTTATATACAGGTTTATGGAATTAAGTATTTGTTCTCCGTCAAATTCTTTTGAAATTCCTCTTAACTCAATGATTTTTTCCATCTTTTTACCAGTATAATGCTCCTTTCAAAATTAAAAAAGTAATTCGAAAAGCATTATAGCAAATATCTATGAGAAATGCAATACATATTTGAAAAAAAGTTGAAAAAATCGCAAAAAAACGGAATTAAACGCAAGTATCCGCAAGAAATCGCAATTTTTACCGAAAAAACTCCTTTAAACTTTATTTTTCTCTCAAATCCTCACTTATCGTTGATTTTTGGAAGAAAATAACATAAACAGTCCCGCGGTAAGGAAAAGCGTATATCCCACCCCCTTCATCATAATGAGCCAAAGCGATAAAAAGAGAAGGGTAATCAGAAATAAAAATGACACAAGCTCTCTTATTTTTTCGGCGGTATAAATCGGAAAAAGCAGAGCCGAAAGTGAAAATAAAATCCTCCCCCCGTCGAGAAATGAAATGGGGAGAAGATTGTAAAGCGCCGTCATAATATTAAGGATGATGAAATAATATTCCGCATCGCTCGGAGAGGGTAAGGCTTTTAACATAAGTATACCGCCGAACAAAAGATTGAACAAAGGTCCGAAGAAAGCGATTATAAGCTCGCTTACGTATGAGAGAGGGCGGGAGGGCATAAGAATAAAGCCGAAGGGGCGTCCTTCTAAATTCGGCTTGCCCGATGAGGTTATAAAAAAAGCAAAGACATGCCCCGCTTCGTGCATGAGCGCGGAGGAGATAAGCGCAAAAGCGCTTGACAAAGGCTCACAAATTATAAGCGGCAAAAGCCACGCGATACACGGCAAGAGTGAAAGCGCCCTTTCAGTAAATTTCGTTTTCAAGGTTATCCTCTATTCCAAGGAAAGCGCATACTGCTTCGTTTTCCTCTATGCTGTCGGCAAAAGCAAGCAGAGCGTTATCCAATCGGCTGACACCCTCGCTCTCCTCTTGCTTTAAAGAAAGCGAGACGTTGAATAAAAAGAGAGAGATACAAAGTAAAAAAAACGCAAAAAGAATGGTAGCGGCACCACCCGAATGGGAGCTTTCCGTCTCAAATTCTTCCTTTTTGCGCAATTCGAAAAATAGTTTATCCATTATTATTCCGCCTTTCGTATATAACAATCATATTCATAAAAGGCAGTATATATGATAGGAGGCTGTAATTTGCTTCAAATTTGTTTTCTCACGTTTATATATTCGTCTCTGAATTGATAAAAGGGACACTTCCTGTACGGGTTTTGCGTATATGAGGTCATTTCGTCCTGATCCATATTCAGGTCACAGGTGTAGCAGAGAAAGTCCTCGTCATAGATATAGTGGATACAGCTATCACATGTTCCGCCCGCATTTTTGCTCTTTGAGTCAGTCATTTTCTTGCCTCCCCTGTAATTTTTCTTCTGTATTGATTATAGCATTTTTTAATTTTAAAATCAATAGAATAAGCAAAAATCCTTGACATAAAGCGTTTTTTGTGATAAAGTATCGGTAGAATAAAAATAAAAAAGAGGATATAATTTTGGAAAAGCAGAAGATAGACAGAATAAACGAGCTTGCGAGAAAGTCAAAGCAGACCGAGCTTACACCCGAGGAAAAGAAAGAGCAGCAGGCATTGCGCGCGGAATATATAGCGGAATTCCGTCGTTCTCTCGGCGCGACATTGGACAATACCGTGATCCAGCGCCCCGACGGAAGCAGGGAGAAGCTGAAAAAGTAAAAAGCCAACAAAAGTTTACAAACCTACGGCAAAAAAAGAGATGTTATGCGAAAACATAGCATCTCTTTTATTTTGCGGTTGCCACTTCCGGTGCTTTATTTTTGGGGTCCAAGCACGACAGAGGATGTGTTGGTGTCATAGTCAAAATTTGCCACATACTTGCGGAGCAGAAGAAGATCCGACGCGTTTATATCTCCGTTGCCGTTAGCATCAGCGCCCTTTTCAACCGAAACCGTTGAAGTGTTGGTTTCGTAGTCAAAGTTAGCCAGATACTTACGCATTATAAGTACATCGATCGCATTGACTTTTCCGTCACCTGTTGCGTCTCCGTATACAAATTCAGGAAAAATAATGTCGGAATAAGCCGCCCAGCCGTTTGCGGTCTTGTAATCAGATGCATGACCCGCGGGGACGGTAATGCTTTTCAGCGATGTGCAGTCCGAAAAAGCGGATTCGTTTATTGTGGCAGGTGTTTTCGATTCTGCTGTCACTTTCTCAAGAGAGAGACAGGATGCGAACGCATTTTCGCCTATTTCGGTGATAGACTCGGGAATAACAAGGCTTTCTATGTTAAGCGAGCAAAATGCGTAATCTCCTATAGCGGTTATTCCTTCGGAGAAGCTCAGAGAAAGGATTTCCGAGCCGTAAAGCTTCCAGGGAGATTCATTATGCGCAGAATAATCGGGTATATTTCCCGTTCCCTTTACTGTAAGCAAGCCGTTTTCCTTGTTTACAAAGAAAACAGTTTCATAATTTTCTCCAAAAGCACCCGCATAGTATCCGTGTAATGTGTCGCAGTTCAAATCAAAAAACGCGTTTCCGTTCTTGTCGGCAAAGCTTTTTGCGCTTGAAAGAGTATAGCCGCAAATAAGTACGCTCTGTGAAAGCTTTACGTTGCTTTCGTTGATGATACAGTCGGGAGCTAAAACCGTTAGTACTGTAAGCGCCGAGCAGTCCTTGAATATGCCACTTGTCACTTCACTCGAAAATGTGAGTGCTTGCGTTGGTTTTATGCTTTTAATAGGTTTAGTCCAGCCGTTGTTTGTTGTAACGGCAGGAACGGTAGTTACAGGCGCGGTGGTTACAGGAAGCGTAGTTACAGGTGCTGTCGTCACCTTTGCTGTAGTAATATCGGGATTGACCGTTCCAAGCTCTTTAAGTGATGAAGGAATAATTATTTCCGTAATCTCGGAGCATCCGTCGAAAGCGCCGTCTCTTATGTAAGCAACGGGATATCCTCCCAATGCTTCGGGGACGGTAACAGTACCGGAAGCCGTACTGTCGCAGGCAATTACGGTAGCCTCTCCGTCTTTTACGGTGTATGTATACAGTCCTTCGCTCTCTGCGCCTGAAGAAAAGGAAAAAAGTGCGAAAAGAAGCGAGAATACTATTACTGTCATAGAGATTATTGAAAGTCTTTTTGAGTTCATTTTTTGCCTCCCGGATTTTAGTTTTATATGTTACTGAACTTCATTATATCATTAAATTAAAATAATTTCAATAGAAAACAAAAAATATATATCCGATTGACAAAAAAGAGCTTTTATGGTATCCTAAAAAGAGAAGAAATGTATTTTACAGGAGCGCTTTATGCAGAAAGTACAAAACGAGATTCCTTTTTTTGACGGAAAAAGCTTTTTCAAGGACGGAGAACAGGTATACATACATTT
Organism: Oscillospiraceae bacterium; assembly: GCA_015065175.1. Classification (GTDB taxonomy): domain Bacteria; phylum Bacillota; class Clostridia; order Oscillospirales; family CAG-272; genus UBA1740. The sequence goes on from SVQV01000037.1 coordinate 17,840, forward strand.
GTCAACAGATTTTCCCGACTTTGTCGGAGTATTACATAGGCATCAGTTTATAGAGGCGGTCTATATTCTTTCGGGAGAGGCAGTCCACACAGTAGGCACACGTCAGTACAAGGTAAAATGCGGAGACGTCACTCTTATAAACAGTGAAGTACCGCACAAATTCACTCCGATAGAAGGCGAAGGAAAAGAGAAATTCGTCGCTTATGACCTCATGTTTACGACCGATTTTTTCGGCGCGTCCTCTATAAAAATGAAGAGCTTTGAGTCACTCAAAAACAGCTATCTTTTCTATTCGCTTTTTCCGAGCGAGTCATACGAGCAGCCCGATATGTGTATTTTCGGCAAGCATTATTCGGATTACGGCGAGATTTTTACCCGTATATATCACGAGTATATACAAAAGGAAAAAGGGTACATAGAGCTTATCCGCGTTTACGTAATAGAGCTTATAATCAAGATGTTCAGGGATATAGAAAAAGAGGGAAATGTTGAGCTTTCTCCCGACAAAAAGGAGCTTGTGCGGAAGGCTGTAAAATATATTGAGGAGAATTATAACGAGCCGCTTTCACTCGGGTTCCTTGCCGCACAGGTGTTTTTGAGCCCCGACTATTTCAGAAAGCTCTTTAAAAAGGCGACAGGCTATTCTGTAGCTACCTTTCAGCAAAAATTGAGAATAGACAAGGCGTGCAGACTCTTAAAAACGACCGACACGCCCATAAAGGACATCTGCGCAGATGTCGGATATCAGGACATGACATCCTTTTATCAGGTGTTCAAAAAGCAGACAGGCAAAACGCCAAATCAGTACCGTTTTGACAAATAATGCTTGTTTTTTACAGGTAAATTTAAAAAACTATTGCATTTTTTCGCAATGTGGTGTATAATCTTGTTGTAGCAAAAGCTAAAATAAATTTTTTTGGAGGCAAATGAAATGGCTGAATTCAGAAAAACTCTTGCAGGTCTTCCTTGGATCGTTAAGCTCCTTCTCGTTGTTTTCTATGACATCTACGGAGCGCTCTACCGTATCTCCAAGGGCGATACAGTAGGAATCGTTGTCGGTGTTCTCCAGCTCATTACCGGAAACTTCTTCGGTATCTTCTGGATAATCGACCTCGTTACTGTTATTTTGAAAAAAGAAGTAACAGTTCTTGCATAAACATACTAAGATAGGGGCTGTCGCAAATGGAAATTTGCGACAGCCCCTATGAATTGCAAGCTCGCGCTTGCGTGAATTGAAAGCGTTGCTTACGTGAATTGCCTGCGGCATGAATTGTGCCTTACGGCACATTGATTGCAATTCAATTCATGGAGCGAAGCGAGAAATCATGGCGAAGCCAATTCATGATGCGTCAGCATCAATTCATTTACAGAAAAGAAACAGCCTCTTTTTACTTATAAAAATATTCTTCGTTTATATAGTCGTAATATACCGTATATATCTTTTTCGATTTATCTGTATATACGATTTTATACAAATCGGGCCGGAACAAATCGCAATAGTAGGTTGTGTAGACAGATTCATATCCGTATTGCAGGTCGCCTTGACAGGACTTTCCCTTTTTTAAGCCGCCATTGTTATAGAAAAAGGCACTTGTGCCCAT
>SVQV01000169.1 GCA_015065175.1 Oscillospiraceae bacterium
CCCCGCCGTACCCGATGCCTCGGGCTACAAAAAACACGTAAAGCTTCATTTTGATCTGACCAAAAACGGCATGTCGGCATCCTTTCCCGTTGATCTTTTTCTGCCCGATGCGACCGGGGATATACCTTGTATAGTTGCTCTTGATTTTTCCATTCTGGAGGATATGAACTATTTTCCGCTCGAAGTTATAATGGAGAAAAAGGTCGCTGTAGCGCGAATACGCTACATAGAAGTCGCAAGCGACAACGACGATTTTGAAACCGGCGTTTCTCCCCTTCTCTCCGACAGAAGCGATCCGCATTCGGCAGGAAAGCTTTCAATATGGGCTTATGCCGCTAATCTTTTGGGCAATTACCTGCTTGAAAAGGGATATGCCAAGAAGGGCTCTCTTTACGTCACCGGACATTCCCGTCTCGGAAAATCCGCCCTTCTCGCCGCGGCACTGTATGACATTTTTGACGGCGTTCATTCCAACTGCTCCGGCTGTTGCGGTGCTGCTATCTCGCAGGAAAAGAACGGCGAAACGGTTACCAAGATAGTAAACAAGTTCCCATATTGGTTCGCGCCCGGATTTTCCGGATACGCAGACAGAGAGAATGAAATCCCCTTTGATCAGCACTATCTTCTCGCCCTGATCGCTCCGAAAAAGCTTTCGATAGTTACCGCAGAAGACGACGTCTGGGCAGATTGCGAGGCGCAGTATCTCGCCGCAGAGGCAGTCTCACCCATTTACGAATCAATGGGGCTCATCGGACTTGACAGAACGGGAGGTCTTCTCAAAACGGGAGACGACAGCATCGGCGGAAACGTTGTGCTTCGTATGAGGGCGGGACGACACCGCTTTTTCCCCGAGGACTGGGCTTTCTTTATAGACACAGTCGTAAATAAAAAATAAAACTGCAAAACAGCTGTTACACTGAGTTGGTGTAACAGCTGTTTTTACTTTGACATTCTGTATCTGTTGGGAGTTATACCGTTTTTTCTTTTAAAAAGCTTACAGAAATAAGTGTGGTTATCTATTCCGACACTCTCGGCCACGGCGTAGATCGGCTCACTTCCATTCAGCAAAAGCTGCCTTGCCCTCTCCATTCGGGCATCCACGATAAATTCGTTGACCGTCTTTCCGTAGGCCTCCTTAAAATATGCATAGAGGCTGTTTTTGGATACGTGGAATTTTTTGCAGATATAATCTATTCCGAGCGGCTCTCTCAGATTGGCCTTTATATATTCTCCTATTTCATTGAAAACTCCGTCATATTCGATAAAGATCGCGCTTTCAAAAAGGATATTCGGCAAAAGAGAGCCAAGGCTTTCTATCTGCGCATCGTTAAACTCCGGAATAGCCATATATTTTTCTATAAGCGACGTCTCGACGGTCTCGCCTCGCTCAGATGCGCGTCTTAACCTTCCCATAAGTACGATCCCCGCGAGGATCCCATCCTTAATTATAGGCATAGCGGCATCGAAAAGACCTGCGTGGCAGATATGACTCTCAAAGCACTTGGTTTCAAGACATTTATTCAATATAATGTCATCAGAGCAATCGCACAGCCGCTTATTCTTCTTATCCAATTGCAAAACCGAGCAATAATCGTTATCCTTTATACTGCTGCAAAGGGATCTTCTCTCGGTGTCGAGAAAGGACATACTTATCCCGGTCAGCACCGAAAGGTCACTTATTATTCTTTTCATCTTTTCAACGTCGTATCTTATTCTCATTTTATCACCTCTTTCCTTATTATACTCCAAAAAGGAAGAAAGTGCAATATTTCGGGAAGATATTTTATTGAATATTTGCCATTAAAGATGTATTATTATGTTGAGGTGATCAAGTAATGAATGCTTTATTATTAATATCAATAATTTTGGGGGTAAGCGCCCAAGATATAACAAAAAAAATGTATAACAAAAAGGTATCCGCACCGGGCGTGTACGTATTTACGACTCTATCTGCGGTGACGGCTGCGGTATTTTTCGCTCTGACATCAGGCAGTCTTGATTTTAACCTTGGCATACTGCCCTACTCGGTAGCGTTTGCGGTTGCCTATACAACAGGCGTTGTCGGCAGCGTAGTGGCAATTGCTTCGGGGCCCCTTTCTCTGACCACTCTTATCGTTTCCTTCTCGCTTATGCTTCCCACGCTTTACGGTCTTGTCTTTCTGAACGACCCGATAAGCCTCGGACTTTTCCCCGGAATTGCTCTGCTTACCGCTTCCCTTTTCTTCATAAACAGATGCGACAAGGGGGTAAAGATCAACACCAAGTGGCTGATAAGCGTAACCTTTGCTTTCCTCGGAAACGGCTTTTGCACCATCTTTCAGAAGATGCAACAGATAAGATTTGACGGAAATTATAAAAATGAATTTATGATAATTGCCCTTGCCATAACCGCTTTGGCCGCCGGGGTGATGACACTGATCAAAGAGCGCGACCTCATCGGAAAACAGGGAGTTCTCGGCTGTTCGCTGGGAGTAATTTGCGGTGCGGCAAACGGAGCGGTCAACCTTTTCGTTATGATTCTCTCGGGACTTATGCCGGTATCGCTGATGTTTCCCATTATTTCGGCGGGAGGAATCGTTGCTACATTTATCATTTCGCAAGTGTTTTACAAGGAAAAGCTATCGCGCCCTCAACTTATAGGCTTTATTCTCGGAACGGCATCCGTCGTACTTCTAAATCTTTGATATAAAGAAAGGAACCAAAATCATGTTTGTATTTTTTCACGGCTACTCACCTGACACATGGGACAAAATGCTCGCTACGGGGCTTGTTGGAGACAATGACGGCATACGCTTTCAGCAGAGTCTCGATCTTCCAAAGGAGCTTAAATTCAACTGCCTTGCAAGAAAGGGCGGCGAGCTTTATAATATCATAAAAGAAAGAAACTGTCCTTTTTACATAGACAGACTTCAGGGCGGATGTTATATAGACGAATACGTTTACGATCAAGATCTTCTTGACGAATACAAGAGCCTTTTAGGTGATAAATTCTACGGCTTTCAGATGCACGAATGGCTGTCAAATTATCGCTCCGACGCCAACAAAAAGCTCGCCGAACTTTCGGCTGAAGAGTGGACCGAGGAAAATATAAAAAGAGTTATATTTACAAAATGGCCTTATAAAAATCTGTTTCTTGAATGTATGACACTCGAGGAAATGGCGGCGGCGGGCAAGCCCTTGACAGCTAAACAGTTTTATGATAATATGACCTCAATATACAAAAAACGTCAAAAAATAGGTGAGCTTGTTCCCTGCGACAGTGCCTTT
>SVQV01000170.1 GCA_015065175.1 Oscillospiraceae bacterium
CAGCTACGGGATATACACCTACCGTGTGATCGACAAAATATTTGTCAAAGCCGCTTCTCGTAATTTCCTCGGGTGTGAGATTTCTTGTAAGCTGATGAAGAATAGCGGATATCATTTCCACGTGGGCAAGCTCTTCCGTACCTACATCGGTCAAAATTCCGACTACCTTATTATCCGGCATAGAATAGCGCTGACTCAAATATCTTGTTGAGGCGGCAAGCTCTCCGTCGGGGCCGCCGAGCTGGGATATAATTATCTGCGCATATTTTGCGTTAGGGTTCTTTATCTTTACAGGGTATTGAAGCTTTTTCTCATAGATCCACATATTCAGTCCTCCATTTGCCAAGGCCACTTCTGAGTTGACCATTGCCATTCTTTATCGTTTTTACTGCCCATAGCGGTAAGAGGACCGTATTCCTTCTCATATTCCTCTGTTTTGCTTTTAAGCTCTTTTGACATATTGTCGTAATATTTAAGCGCTTCTCTGTTATCGGGATGTCCGTCAAGGTACAGGTTTGTTTCCAAGAGAGCGAAGGAAAGCTTTGCTATTTCTTTCATAAGCATTTCTTTTGTATCTGTCATTTCACTTACTTCCTTTCTCGCCTGCTACCCACGGAAAATTGAGGTCTGCGAAGAGTGTGCCGTACTTGAGCGCCTCTTCGGGCGTATAAAGATTTCCCCACTTCTGCATAGGAGAGTAAACCATTGCCAACGGTGTATTTGTATTGTTATCGAAGCAGGGATTCTGCATAGCGGGAGGTCTTTTATCTGTATTTCTTCCGTCCGCCATGTCGGAATCCACTCTGTCGAGCGGTGTCATATCATCGTTAAATTCTTTCATAATATTTCCTTACCGTTTGTTTTCTTATTGCAGCTTCCTGCAAACTTACTATGCAGTTTTGCCTGCAATATCATACTATGCAATTTATGCCCGTATGTGAAATTATAAATCATTCTTTTAATTTTTTTCATGCTGAAATTCTCAAAGAAAGAGTTTGACAAACGGTGTGTTTTATGTTATTATTATTACATACCGACGAAAGGATTTTAAAAATGGGTCTTTTAAATAAAAAGCATTTTTTACTAAAATTAACACTATTAATTTTTACGCTTTTCATTTTTTGCTCTTGCGAAAAAGGAGCGGAGCTTGATTTTGAAAAAATATACAGCTATGACGGAATGCTCTATTCCGAGAGCGAAGCAAAAAATGTCACGGGAATTATAGGAGATGTGGAAATAGGATACCGAGTCTCTGTACCCTCGGATTATAATAAGAAAAGGGTAAGGATACCTGCGTATTATCAAGGTCTGCCTGTGTTTAACGTCGAAATTTCATCAAAAAACATTGAAGAAATAAGCGTTGATGAGGACAGCTTCTATTATTCTTCGCAAAGCGGAATACTTTATGACAAAGAGAAAACTACTCTTATTTTCTGTCCGCCTCAAAAAACAGGTGTTATAAAGATACCTTCATCTGTAACATCAATACAGTCATACGCCTTCTACGGAAGCAAGGCGACAAAGGTAGTATTCGGAAAAAATATTAAAAAAATAATGCCATATGCTTTTTATAACACTGCATTTACCGAATTCGAGCTTCCCTCCTCGCTTACAGAAATTTCCGAAAATGCATTTATAGGAAACGAAGCTCTTGTGTCTGTCTCTGTCGGCAAAAACAATCCTGTTTATCACACAAAGGATGACGTGCTTTTCGACAGTAACAATACGCTTATTTTATATCCCAATTCGAAGGATCAGCGCGATTATATAGTGCCTCTTGACACTTCAAGGATTTCTGCCGCAGCTTTTTATGGTAAAATAAAGGTTTCTCTCGTGTATTTGAACAAGGGTCTGACAGAAATCGGTGAGAAAAACTTCTGCTTTACGGAAGGTACATCTATAGTTATTCCCGACTCTATTAAAAAAATCGGCGAAGGCTTCTGCTTGAATTCCACCGCCGTTTCTCTGTATTGTAATTTTGATGAAAGCTCTTATATCAACAGTTTGCTCCCCGAAGGAAAAGAAATAACCGTGCACAGAGGAACATGGGAAAGCATCCCCACTCCGTCTCAGAGTAACTGATTTTTAAAAATTAAATATATTTATTCGCCTTCTCACATATAATGCTATTAACGTATACTGTGAAAAGGCGAATTTATTTTATGGGAACTCTTGAATTGGTTATGATCTCTGTAGGGCTTGCCATGGATGCTTTTGCGGCGGCGGTGTGCAAGGGGCTTGCAATACAGGACGCAACTCCTAAGCAAATGTCTGTCATTGGCGCTTGGTTTGGTGTGTTTCAGGCAGTAATGCCTCTTTTAGGATTTTTTCTCGGCTATAATTTCAAATCATACATAGAAAGCATAGATCACTGGATTGCTTTTATTTTACTCGGCACTATAGGCATAAATATGGTAAAGGAAGCACTTTCGGGCAAAAAGGAGAATGTAGATGTATCTATATCTGTAAAAAGCATGCTCCCCATGGCATTGGCTACAAGCATTGACGCTTTAGCTGTAGGTATTACATTCGCATGCCTCAACGTAAATATATACGCATCGGTTATTCTTATAGGCTGTATCACCTTTGCCATTTCAAGTGTGGGTGTAAAAATCGGAAATGTATTCGGCATAAGATACAAATCAAAGGCAGAGCTTTTCGGTGGGGCTGTACTGATATTTATAGGAATAAAGATACTTTTCGAGCATTTGGGATTTATCGGCGTTTAAAAAGCGACTGCATTTAAATACAGTCGCTTTTCGTTTTCAGCTATATATTATTAGAAGTGAATGCAGAAGGAAGAAGGTCGGCGAGTGTGTATGTGTCATATTCTTCTTCTTTTTTCACGACCAGGATTTTAAAGCCCGAAGTGCAAAATTCAGACATTACTTGTCGGCAGACACCGCAAGGCACAAAAGGACTTTCAATTTTTCCGTCCTTTCCGCCCGCTACCGCTATCATAGAAAACTCCTTTTCTCCCTCGCTGACAGCCTTAAAAATTGCCGTTCTTTCAGCGCATACTGTAGGTGTAAAGGAGGCATTTTCTATATTGCAGCCCGTGTACACCCTTCCGCTTTTTGTAAGCAGAGCGGCGCCCACCTTACAGGAAGAATATGGGGAGTATGACATTTGCATTGCTTTTTTTGCTGTTGCACACAATTCCTTTTCGGTCATACTGCACTCCTCTCAATACTTATCACTGTCAGAGCCTTCGCTCTTTAATATTTTAA
>SVQV01000171.1 GCA_015065175.1 Oscillospiraceae bacterium
TATCATTGCTCCTATCTTTACAGGAAACAGAGCTTTGTTCATGCTTGACCAGCCTGTTCTTTCTCTGGAAGGAAGCCAAATAAGAAATATGGAGCATCCTGTCGGAATGCTTCCCTATCCTAAATACAAGCAGGACGCAAAATACGGAGCGCTTGTATCCGATAACGGAAACGTAGGCGGTATTCTTTATAACTCGGATAAGTTCACCCCCGCATCCGCATTCTTGCAAATGATGTGTGAGGAGTCCTACGGCGGAAAGGGTACCCTTATTTATGAGTATTACGACGTAACACTTAAGTATAAGTATTCCGCTAACGCGGGACAGGTAAAAATGCTTGAGCTTATAAGAGAAGGGCTCTCCTGTCCTAAGTCACTCCTGTTTGACAACTACTTCGCAAAGAACGTAAGCATGCAGACATACGGCGGTTTGATCAGAGCTATTGCAAAGAATAACACCAACACCTTTGCGTCAGACTGGGCATCTCAGTACTCCGCAGTTCAAGGCTCTCTTGAAGAAACTATCGTAAAATACGGCAATCAAAATTGACATATTTTGAAATTTTTACAGGGTGGTTTGATTATAAACCGCCCTGTGATTTTTTATGTATATTATTTTATAGAAAAATTTGCATTTTTACTTGACAAAACAGAAAAAATATGTTAAAATAATGTTACCTCTGTCGCAGAGCTTTTTTTGTGTGCTTAAATTCTGGGACAAGCTACACTATTCTCGACATGAGGGAGGTACGGCGGGTATTCCCCGCTTAAATTGGGTAAAACCAAAAATCTATAGGAGGTGCCGCAATGAGAGTTAAAATTACAATGGTGTGTTCTGAATGCAAGCAGAGAAACTATGACACAATGAAAAACAAGAAAAACGACCCGGATAGACTTGAAATGAACAAGTTCTGCCCGTTCTGCCGCAAGCATACTTTACACAAGGAAAGCAAGTAATTCAGGAGGATTCAAGATGTCAGAAAATAACGAAAAGATCCCCGAAGCAGCTGCCAAGAAGAAATCCGACAAGCCGAACTTTTTTGTTCGTGTCGCTGGCAGAATAAAGAAATTCTTCAAGGACTACTCAAGCGAAATGAAGAAGATCGTATGGCTTCCCAAGGCAGACGTACGTAAGAATTCCATTTTGGTTGTTGTTACTGTCCTCATCTGTGCTATTGCGATAGGCGTTGTAGACCTTGCTTTTTCAAGTGTCATCAAGGGCATTGCTCATTTGATATAAGGATTTGAAAAATGAGTGATATCAACGAAATGAACCTCGGTCCCAGGTGGTATGTCGCGCATACTTATTCCGGTTATGAGAATAAAGTAAAGGTCAGCATAGAAAAGATTGTCGAAAACAGAGGTCTCGGTCACTTGATATTCGATGTCAAAATTCCAGTAACAAAGGAGATTGTGACAAACGAAAAGGGTGAGCAGAAGGAAGTTGAGACAAAGATCTTCCCTGCATATGTATTAATCAAAATGATTATGAATGACGAAAGCTGGCATGTTGTAAGAAACATTACAGGTGTTACGGGCTTTGTTGGTCCCGGTTCAAGACCTGTGCCGCTTACCGACAAGGAAATCAAGGCGTTCAATGTTGAAGTACACAGCGATTCCGTTAAATTCAAGGTTGGAGACAAGGTCTCCGTTATATCAGGAATTTTCCAAGGATATTCAGGCGTAATCAAAGAGATCAGTGAAGATATGAAGCAGGTTACAGTTCTTGCTTCTACAGAAAGACGCGATATTCCTATTATTGTTGAAGCAAAGGATATCAGCGTAAGTGAATAAAAGAAATTTTTATTCGCACTATTCGCCGCTATAAGCGGCATTGCCGTTTCGGCAAACAGTGGGAGGGAGAAAATTTTATTTTTTACAATTCTCCCGAATTTACCACTTTTGGAGGTGTATTTTATTATGGCTAAGAAAATTACCGGTTTTATTAAATTGCAGCTTCCCGCAGGCAAGGCAACTCCTCAGCCTCCGGTAGGTCCCGCACTCGGTCAGTATGGTGTATCCATTCCTAACTTTACAAAGGAATTCAATGAAAGAACAAAGAATGACATGGGTCTTATCATCCCTGTTATCATCACAGTTTACGCTGACCGTTCATTCACATTTATCACAAAGACTCCCCCCGCTCCCGTTCTTATAAAGAAGGCTTGCGGTATTGAGACAGCTTCCGCTACTCCTAACAAGGCGAAGGTTGCTTCCATTACCAAGGAGCAGGTTCGCAAGATAGCTGAACAGAAGATGCCTGACTTGAACGCAGGTTCTATCGAAGCAGCTATGAGTATGATCGCAGGTACTGCTCGCAGCATGGGCATTACTGTGGTTGACTAATGCAAGGAGGTAACTGAAAATGGGAAAGAAATATACAGACAGTGCTGCACTGATTGAAAAAAATAAGCTTTATGATGGCGCCGAGGCTCTCGCTCTCGTTTGCCAGACCGCAAAGGCTAAGTTTGATGAAACAATTGAAATTCACGTTCGCCTCGGTGTTGACTCCCGTCACGCTGACCAGCAGGTAAGAGGTGCTATCGTTCTTCCTAACGGAACAGGTAAGACCGTAAGAACATTGGTATTCGCAAGAGGCGACAAGGCGAAGGCTGCTGAGGAGGCAGGCGCTGATTACGTTGGCGCTGAAGACCTCGTTGCAAAGATCACAACCGAGAACTGGTTCGATTTCGACATCGTTATCGCTACTCCCGATATGATGGGTGTTATCGGTAGACTCGGTAAGGTGCTCGGTCCTAAGGGACTTATGCCTAACCCCAAGGCAGGTACAGTAACTATGGACGTTGCACGTGCGGTTACAGAAGCTAAGGCAGGTAAGATCGAATACCGTCTTGATAAGACAAACATCATTCACTGCCCTATCGGTAAGGCTTCCTTCGGTCCCGAAAAGCTCGCACAGAACTTCGAGACACTTATGACAGCTATCATCAAGGCTAAGCCCGCAGCAGCAAAAGGACAGTACATCAAGAGCTGTGTTATCGCTTCTACAATGGGCCCCGGTGTTAAGATAAACGCCGCTAAGCTCGGTGGCTGAGTTTAACTTACAAATAAAAAAGGCTCTTTGTCAATAGTTGGGGTAGAAAAAATCTGACTTAAGAATAAAGAACTATTAAAGCGCATAGGAAAAGCGTCACGAAGCGTAGCGGAGTGGCGCTTTTCCTATGCGCCGGCGCGGGGCTTGT
>SVQV01000172.1 GCA_015065175.1 Oscillospiraceae bacterium
CCTTCTGAAAAATTTGCATTCTATATGAATTTTTTAATTTCTGCTGTACCGATTTTTCAAATTACTGGACTTTTTCTGCTTATGTGGTACGGTGCGGAAAGAATGACACTTGCGTCTTTTTTCTTTTTACTGCCTTGCTTTATTCCTTTATTAAATGAAATTTTGCGAGCTTCCTTTCACGGCTCACTTTCCAATATTTTAAGACGTTTTTTCGGTGACACCCTTACAGGTCTTGTAAGAGAGAGTATCATGCTGGGGTATCGCCTTTCTTCTCTTGCTTTTACGGCGTATAATAATTTTGATGCCATATTAAGATCGGTTTGGCGCATGAAGGTATCAAAGAAGAAGCTTTTGGAATGGACTACTGCCAGTCAGGGAGAGGGGATAAGCAGCCGCTTTATGCAGTTATTCACCTTTACTTTCCCTTCCTTTGTTATCGGTGCGTTTATGCTGTTTTTTGCACGCCTTTCACTATGCAAACTTCTTGGTATTTTATGGTGCATCTTCTTTTTTATAGTACATTGCCTTGGCAAGCGGGTGGTATCGGAGCATATTTCTGCAAAAAGTATTTCTCGTCTTACAAAATACGCACGTGATATGTGGGGATTCTTTGATAAATACGCCGACGCTTCAAACAATTATCTGCCACCCGATAATGTTTCGGTTTTTCCCTCGTCAGAGGTTGCCTGCCGCACTTCTCCTACAAATATAGGCTTGTATTTGCTTTCGGTTCTTGCGGCGTTAGATTTTAAATTTATAACGCCGGAAGCCGCCGCAGACAGACTTGAAAAATCAATATCCTCCGTTGAACGGCTGCCAAAATACCGAGGACAGCTTTATAATTGGTATAACACCATTACCCTTGAGGTTATAGGTCAGGAATATATTTCAACGGTTGATTCCGGAAATTTTGTGACCTGTCTTGTAGCACTTTTTGAAGGTCTTGGGGAGTACGAAAAGAAGGATAAACGCATAAGAGAAATCAGAGCAAGAATAAAAGCTATTGAGGAAAAATCCGATTTCCGATTTTTGTTTGACAACTCAAGAAACTTATTCTCTCTTGGCTTTTTCACCGATACGGAGAAGCGAGATACCATTGTATACGATATGTATATGAGCGAGGCAAGAACAACAGATTATTATGCCATAGCAAGAGGAATAGTGAAAGATTCCCATTGGTCAGCACTTTCAAGACCGCTCAAAACCTCTTTGTCGGGCATTGGAGTTTTGTCTTGGAGTGGAACGGCGTTTGAATATTTTATGCCACATTTGCTCCTGCCGCTTTATAAAAACACTTTTTCTCATGAGGCGCTCAGCTATACTTTTTCCGAGCAAATGAAATGCTCTGCTTTATATGGACATGAAACTGTATTCGGAATATCGGAAAGCGGATATTTTGCCTTTGATGAATCACTTGGATATCAGTACAGAGCTTTTGGGATTCCATCTGTTTCGAGAAGGGTAGAGAGAAGTCTTCAAAAAGTAATCTCTCCGTATTCTTCCTTTTTGATGCTGAAAGCCGACATACCCCACGTTATGAAAAATCTTGATACCCTTGAGAAGATTGGTATGTACGGAGAATTTGGGTTTTACGAAGCTATGGACTTTACCGAGGAGCGTGTAGGGAACAGACCGTCGGTGGTAAAAAGTTTTATGAGCCACCACGTGGGAATGAGTATTATCGCTTCAGCCAATGCAGTTTTTGATGACATTTTTGTGAAACGGTTTATGCGTGATATAGAAATGAAAGCAGTTTCCGAGCTGTTAAAGGAAGCTGTCCCCGCAGATGCTGTCTCTGTGAGAAAAGAGGAGATTCGGCAGTCGGAGCAACCAAAGAAGCGTGTTCACGTTGAAAGGGTACGCGCAAGTCTTAGAACAGATGCAGCTGTTTTTGCATTGACGGGAAGAGACACATCAGCATTGCTTTTTGAAAGAGGAATACTCAGCCTCGATATTACGAGAAAAAATGAAAGGGTCAGCGCAATAAGACCTCTCGACGAAACACACGGATGCGGAATATATATGTTTTCAAAAGTAGGAGATGAAATTTCCTCTCCTACAGTATCACCGGACGTCAGCTATATGTTTGATGGCGGATTTGCCGAATACCGTCAGGAAAACTTGCGTGCATTTATAAACTTATCTGCTCGCGGTGCCGCTATAAGAATAAGACTTGAGGCAATAGGCGGTGAGGGAGACGTGGGACTGTATTTTCAGCCTTTGCTTACTTCATATTTAAAATTCAAATCCCATCCTGCTTTTTCTTCGCTTTTTTTCAAAGCTGAATTTCAAGACGAAGTTCTTTATCTGACACGTGTAGGGGAAGAGAGTTTATGCATTGCTGTTGCTTCGAATAAACCTTTCGAATTTGAGACATCAAGAGAACGGTTATTTGAAGGGGAAGAGTTCAGCAATACAGCAATAAAAAATGCTTGTACCAAATCACTGTCTTCTGAAATAAAGAATATACCAATCTCGCCCTGTGTTTTTGTAAAGTCCCATTTTTTTGATAGAACAAGTACCACTTTTGTCGTAGGTTTTGGGCGTACAAAAGCCGAGGCAATGAGTAATGCAAAAGAAGAACTGCAAATTCCGGAGTCGAGAAGTATAAGGCTCGTCAGGGAATTGTATTACAGTGCCCAAACCGCTTCGGGAGGCAGCATCGACCATAAAATGGCAGAAGCTTTGCTGTCTGTTTTTCATCCGTCAAAAAGTAAGACTGTTAAAACTGCATCTCCCAAGGTATACGGAAAAGGAAGTATATATGCCTTGGGAATATCGGGAAATTTGCCTGTGTTTCTTGTTAAAGAGGGAGCTTGTCGAGAGGAGCTGGCGAAGCTTATTTTAGCTCATAAGCTTCACTATATTATCGGAATAAGATATGAAATGATAATAGAGGTTAACAACAGCGGATATTCGAGAGGAGGCAGGGGAGAGGCAGAGATCTTGATAAACGAGCTGCAAAGCTCATTTCTACTTGGCAGAGAGGGCGGAATTATACTTGCTGATGTAAACATTGTTTCGGATGAAATGCTGACATCACTTGCAACACGTATTTATCCGTCCGCCGATAGAGTAAAAAAATTTCCTTATTCGGAAAGCCTTTTAAAAAAAGAAAAATGTCTTGTTGAAGACGGAGAGG
>SVQV01000038.1 GCA_015065175.1 Oscillospiraceae bacterium
TTATATACACGATGTAAGACCCGATCACGTTATTTATCATATTTACCGCGATAAGGGAGCATCTGTTGTTACGGTAAAAATGCAATAAAATTTGAGGTGACATAAAATGAATTCTTATATAGACCTTCTTCGTCAGCCTGACCTCGTTCTGTTTCAGTATGAGGACAGCCCTGTCCGCTGGGAAGAGCCCGACAGCCGTGAGGAGCAGACTGCAAAGCTCGATTATACTGTAAAGGATGGCGCGGGCATTATTACGCTTTATCCGTCCGAGCGTCCTTATACATGTGTCAAGCTTCGTTTCCGCGGAGACCTTTCCGACGCGCGTCTTGTAATGGGAGACTCAATTGAGCGTATCGGACCAACTACGGGGCTTGATGCTAAATGGGTGGCGCCTATGGCAGAGCAGGTGCTTCCTTGGTACTTCCATTTGTATGACGGTGAAGTGCTTCATTCCTTCGGTGTTAAGACGGGCCCTGCCGTATTCTGCACCTTTAACTGCGATGAGGGCGGTATCACACTTTGGCTTGATGTCCGTTGCGGAAGCCGTGCCGCAAGACTTTCCGAACCGCTTGTTGCGTGTGAAGTAGTTTGCCGTGAGGGCAAAACGGGAGAACACCCGTTTTATGCCGCTCAGGCGTTCTGCCGTATGATGTGCGAAAAGCCCAATCTTGCAAAAGAACCTATATACGGAGTAAATAACTGGTATTGGGCATACGGAAACATCGACTGCGAGACGGTTATGCGCGAGAGTGCATATCTTTCCGAAATGACTGTTGACTGTGTAACCCGTCCGCATATGATAATTGATGACGGATGGCAGATAAATCATCGCGCGGGATATAATGGCGGTCCGTGGGACAAGAGCAATGCCCGTTTTCCCGAAATGTCAGAGGTCGCGGAGAAAATTCGTGAGAACGGCGCGCGTCCCGGAATTTGGTTCCGCCCGCTCCTTGATACGTGGGGACCTGCCGATGCTAAAAGCCCCGGCGGTATCAATCCCGTCGGTTTTACTCTCGATCCCTCGCATCCCTATACGCTTGAGAAGGTGGCGAATGATGTCCGTCATCTTGTGGGGGCGGGATTTGAGCTTCTGAAATATGACTTTTCTGTGTTTGACGGTCTAAAACGAGGAACCGGCGTAGACGGCATGGGCATGTTTTACGATAAGACCAAGCCCTCCTGCTATATTATGCGACAGCTTTACCGTACAATAGAGGAAGCGTCGGGAGATGCCAATATTCTTTCCTGTAACGTTATAAATCATCTTGCGGCAGGACTTCACTCCGCTCACCGTTCGGGTGACGATACCTCGGGACGTAATTTTGAGCAGACACGTATTTCGGGCGTCGGAAGCTTTACCCGTCTCGCTCAGAACGGCACGTTTTTCGCGCTCGATCCCGATTGTGCCGCATTTACCGACATGGTTGCGCATGACATCAATCTCGACTTCCTTGAACTTGCCGCTATCACCGGCGCAGTTGCGATAGCATCTGTCACTCCGGACAGTCTTACCAAGGAGGAAATGGCGCGAATCCGTAAAATATACCGCATCGCCTCGGAGGGCGGTCTCGGTGCATATCCTCGCCGCTTCGTAGGCGAGAACGAGCCTGCTCACTTCATAACAGACGACGGAAAGACATTCGACTATGACTGGTACTCCTACTACGATGGCAGACGTGTCGGCTGGACATGGAGATCGTAATTTTTTAGAAACAAAAGGAGATCAATGATATGGAAAATTTTAAGCTTCCCGTTGGTGTAGCAATAAGAGTTGATGATGTGGGATGGTTTGAAGGCGCGGATGACCGACATATAGGGCGTCCTTCACGTTCAGGACTTCCGAGACGCCACCATCCGAATGATATTCTTGTTCTTAACGAGATAGGAAAGGGACTCGGCACTAAAGTGCTTTGTAACCTTATTCTCGGCGAGTGGGATTTCAAGAACCGCTTGCGCGGTGTGCCTCACGTTACCTGGGACGAAAAAGGTTGGGACGCAGCATCTGTTGTTGAAAAGAACCGTGATTTTTTTGAAGCCGCTTTCTCGGCACTTGAGGACAGTGAATACCTTGAATACGGTCTTCACGGGCTTATGCACGGATATTATATTGACGGCGAGCTTCATGATGAGAGATATCTCTATCCCTTTGAGATAAGAAATGAGAAGGGCGAATATGCACGTCAGACTCTTCCGCTCGACGAGTTTGATACTCTTCTTACTCTTTTCGAGGAGATATATAATGACTGGGGCTTCAAGAAGAAATATCATGTTTTTGAAACAGGAAACGGATGCTTTGGAACTCCCTATGATGACTTTAACAAGGACATAGCCAAAATGCTACAAAAGCACGGCATAGGTATCTGGGAGTGGGGCGGCTGGCCCGACGATATCCTCTCGCAGGACGGCATGCTCTTTGTGCATTCGGCGCGTGGCTTCGTTACGTGGAACGCTTACGGTATCGATCCTTCGATATTATACAATGTCTTTGATCGTGGCCGTCCTCCGCGTGTTGTTCCCAATTTATGCGCGCATTTGACAAACTTCGTACAGTTCCAGCCCGAAAACAACTTTAAGACTGTCTCGGCATGGGTAGACTATTTCCGTCGTATTACATCTCCGTTTGGCGCTATGATGTGCCGTGACAATGAGCAGTCAGCTTCACAGTCGCTTTATTCCGCATACGCGTCTGTCGATAAGGTGGACGGCGGTTATCGTATCGATCTTTCTCCCGTTGAAGCTGTCAGAACTCCTATTCTTGAGGATGATTTCTTTGTCAGCATCAAGGATAAGAGCATACCCAAGTCTTGCGAAGGCGGAAAGCTTTATATACACGATGTAAGACCCGATCACGTTATTTATCATATTTACCGCGATAAGGGAGCATCTGTTGTTACGGTAAAAATGCAATAAAATTTGAGGTGACAGGTAATGAATTCTTATATAGACCTTCTTCGTCAGCTGTGTAAAAGAAATAAAAAGACGTTGCTTTTACATAAAAATCACGGTTGAGGTGTAAAAGCCTCAACCGCTTTTCTTTTTGGTAAACAATTTACATATCGAGTAAAAATGTCTGATTTTATATCTGGTGATTTTTTCGGTATTTGGCGGGAGAAAGTCCAAAGCTTTCACGAAAAAGCTTGCAAAAATACATAGACGAATGAAAACCGCAATCTTCCGCTATTTTTTTTACGCTTTTTCTTGAGAAGCACAGCTCCTCGGTCGCATGCTGGAGCTTTTTCGCATTGACATAAGTAATGACGGAAAGTCCGGTCTCGCGCTTAAAAAGGCGGCAAAGATGCGACTTTGTGATGAAAAAAAGCGAAGACAGCTCGTCAAGCCCCGTAAGCACAAGATAGTTTTGTCCAAGATATTCGATTATTCGTGCGATCAATGAGCTTTCTTCATCGTTATGCCCTGACGGAAGATCCCGACAGGAAAGCATTATATGTATAATCTCACCTAAAAGTAAAAAATCTTCGTGGTTTTTATTCAGCTCTACGAGAAGCTCTATAAGATGCGCATAGTTTTTTGCATCTAAGGTAAGCTTTTTCTGTGAAAAAAGCGAAAGAATTACAGCCTTGCCTTCTGCGGAAAAATAGCGATCCAGATATTCCTCCTTGAAATATAGAACGTATCGGCTGTATGAGCTACCTTCAGTAGAATGAAACTCAAACGGCTTTATCAGGGCGATCTCCTGTGCGGAGAGAGAAATAAGAGTACCGTCAATCAAATATTTGCGCTCGCCTTTTTCAAGAATATAGATCTCATAGGCATCGTGATAATGCACGGAATCCATTTTTCCTCCACTGTTGTTGGCGCGGTAATCTATTCGAAGATCCATAAGCGTATCTGTATAAAACTCTACCATGGAAATATACTCCTTTCTGAAAATACATCAATATAATATAATAATTTTGCTTATATGTCAAGATTTTTTATTGTTTTTGTTGTTATATTGTTGTATAATGAACAAAAAAAGATGGAGGAGATACTTATGTATTATTTAAATAACACGGTAAAGGAATTGAAAATAGCATATATTGGAGGCGGCTCACGGGGCTGGGCTTGGAATTTGATGAGCGATCTGGCGCTTGAGCCTGACCTTTCGGGAACTGTTTATCTTTATGACATCAATTATGAATCTGCCGAGCAGAATGCTATTATCGGTAACGATATAAGCTATCATTACCCCGAGTATAACAATTTTGAATATATAGCGGCAAAAACCCCTGAGGAAGCATTGAAGGATGCCGATTTCGTTGTTATCTCTATTTTGCCCGGAACCTTCGACGAGATGGAGTCTGACGTACACACACCTGAAAAATACGGCATCTATCAGGCAGTCGGAGATACAGTCGGACTTGGAGGTCTTGTTCGTGCTCTGCGCACATTGCCTATCTTCGAGGACTATGCACGCATGATAAAAGAACTCTGCCCCAAAGCATGGGTTATAAACTATACAAATCCTATGACGGTTTGTACCGATATCCTTTATAAGACCTTTCCCGAAATCCGCGCTGTAGGATGCTGTCACGAGGTGTTCGGTACACAGCTTGTCCTTGCTGATGCTCTTAATGAGATAGCGGGTATAAAGGTGTATAATTATGACGATATAAAGGTCGACGTTACAGGTATTAACCACTTTACCTGGCTCACTGCAGCAACTTATAAAAATATTGATGTATTCCCGATCTATAGGGAATTCTGTGAAAAATACAAGGACTGCGGACACGGACGTGAAAAGTCTAAGCAGAACTGGATGAACAGATATTTCAAGTGCGATCAACGTGTAAAAATTGACTTATTCCTCCGCTACGGATATATTGCGGCCGCAGGTGACCGTCACCTTGCTGAATTCTGTCCGGCATCATGGTATATGAAAGATCCCGAGACAGTTGATAGATGGGGCTTCAGCCTTACGCCTGTAAGTTGGCGCCGTGACCGTGCCAAAGAGCTCGCGGCAAGAGGCGCACGTATGGTAAAGCGAGAGGAACGCTTTAATATTTCCTCGTCGGGAGAATTGGGAGTTGCGCAGATGAAGGCACTGCTCGGACTTAAGGATCTTGTTACAAACGTAAATATTCCGAATAGAGGTCAGATTCCCAATTTGCCGCTCGGTGCAGTGGTTGAAACCAATGCATACTTTACTTCTGGTAGTGTAACCCCTATGTTTGCAGGTAATATGCCCGCAAGCATCCTTGGACTTACGGAAAGAATTGTAGTAAATCAGCAGATGATAGTAGAAGCGGTACAGAAGAAGAATCTTTCTATCGCATTCGAAGCATTTATAAATGATCCTCAGAACACTCTGGATATGCTCACATCACGTAAGCTTTTTGACGAGATGCTCAATAATACCAAAGCATATCTTTCTGTGTACGGTTTGTAATACAAGCTTAATGACTTGATTTTCAGAAAACAAATTTAAATATCTTTGGAGGAGAAAAATATGAGAGAAATCGAATTTCGCACCGTATCTGAAAACACTTGGTTGTTTCCGAGTGACACCGTCGGAACACCGAAGCGGGAAATAACATTGCACGCCGCTCGCGGAGGAAATGTTTTGTTTCAGCTCCTCAGTGACGAAACTATAAAGGGTGAGACTCCGTTTTCTATTGCAATTTCAGGGGCAAACGGCGTTACGGTGACCCCCTATCAGCTTTTGCCCGTACATGTGGAAAAAAACAGCGCACCGCGAAACAAGATGGGGCGCACCGACAACTATGAAGAAGTACGAGACTTTGTGACGGCAAGGGCGCCCTTTGACGTCTTTGACATCACAGAGGAGATTTCTGACAAGCTTGCTGAAGGACGGCTTGCTCTTGCTTTTCGTCTTTCTCTCGCCAAGGATGCCCCCGTGGTATGTGAAAACATTACGCTGACCGTAACGGCAGGTGATGCCGTTTTTACAGTCACCTTAGTATTGCATATTCATAAGGCAGTAATTCCGCCTCTTGAGCATTCCAAGCTTATCGTTTGTAACTGGATATATCCTTCTCATATAGCAAACTCCTATGATGTAGAGATATACAGCGATTCTTATTGGCGTATCTTCCGTAATCATCTTCGTCATCTTCTTGATATGCGTTCAAACCATTTTTCAATGATGGGAGGAACGTCTGTAATAGTCGGAGGAGTGCCTATACGTGATGATAGCGGAAAAATAATTGATTTTGATTTTTCTATTTTTGAAAAGCATTTGCAGATAGCGGATGAAATGGGCTTTGCGGCTCTTTACGGTCCATACATTGCCCGTTGGGATGTATGGACGGAGGATAATTTGCATCTTTTGTGGGATCACGATGTGTTAGTCACCGAGCGAGAGGCTTACCGTCAGCTTTCTATCTTCTGTCGCCGTCTGCGCGAGATGATAGAACGAAACGGCTGGCAAAAGAAATTCATTCAACCCCTGGTTGATGAGCCGCAGGTCAATAACGAGAGACCCTACCGCATTTTAGCCGCAATCTACCGTCGCTTTATGCCCGGTGTACCTATTCACGATCCTTTGGAGACTACCGATATCGGCGGAGCACCTGACATCTTTTGTGTCAAGCAGGCGGTCTATGAGAAATATCTTCCGATATATAAAGAATATCAGGAAATGGGAGAACGCTTCACCTACTATACCTGTGGTTATCCTGCGGGCGACCATATGAACCGTGTGCTGGATCTGCCGCTTTCCGTCGGGCGACTTTCCTTCTGGATGTGTCACCGTTATGGCTTTGAGGGATTCTTGCATTGGGGGTATCATGCTTTTGCCGACCGCAAGCAGACCTTCCGAACAGGACCTGCGGGTAACCAGAATATCGTTTATCCCGCAAAGGATGGAGAAGTTGCCGAAACTGTACGTTCACACGCTCAAAGAGCCGGTGCAGAAGACTGGGAGTTGTTTTCGATTCTTAAACAGTATGATCCCGCAGCCGCAGAAGATTTGATTTTGAGAGGATGCCGTAGCTTTACTGACTATGAGCGAGACGGTGATACAGTAGACTCTATCCGCATAGCACTGTTAGATGAGCTTGATAAATATATTTGAGGTGAAAATAATGATAAAAAATAAATTGAAGAGACATGTTGTTCGCATTTTACCGCTTGGTGATTCACTTACACAGGGAGACGGAAATCCTTCAGCATATCGCTATCATCTTTTTCGTCTTCTCAGCGAGGCTAAAATTTCTTTCCGTTTCGTAGGAGGGGTTAAAAGCGGAGACTGGCGTCTTCCTCCCGACTGTCGCTACCATTCAGGGCGCGGCGGCATTACATCAGAGGGGTTACTCGCTTATCACACCGAAGGCTCGGAGAGCTATATTCCTTCATGGGCAGATGCTGCCCGTGAAGCCGAGGTCGTATTGCTCTGTATCGGTGCAAATGATGCTTATAGATGTTTGCCGGTAGAAACATATACCACCCGTATTGACAGCTTGCTTGATATGCTATATTCATATAATCCGAACATCTCAAGTGTGTATATTGCTACAATGAGAACACGATCGGGACCTAATGAGAAGATGAAGACGATGAACGATGCACTGCTTGACCCTGCTTTTGCCGAGGCTCATAACGCAAAGGGAAGAGATGTACACATAGTGGATTTCAACGGTGAAGGTACACCGGAAAATCTGATTACCGACTATCCACTTGATGACGGTCACCCAAATGACGTAGGTAATCGAAAGCTTGCGGAAATATGGTATTCGGCAATTGCCGACCGTATACGAGAGCTTTCGGAGGTTCTTTCTCCTGCGGATGCAAATGATGCACCTAGTGCAACTTGTGAGAGCAAGACACTATCAATTTCGGTTGGAAGCGGTGAGCGTATTAAGCTTTCACCTGCTTGCGGCGGAGAGGTCTCTTACCTTTTTGAAAGCGATGACGAGACTGTTGTTGAAGTTGACGACGACGGCACGGTTTACGGAGTAAGTGAGGGGATGTGTAAGGTACGTGTTATGTTGGCTTATGGGCGCACTCCTGTCGACTCGGTCAATGTCAGCGTTTCGGGTGTTTCTCAAGACAAGCTTGACTTTTATCCCGTGCGCCATACGCCTCCTGTCTCAGACGAAGGCTACACCGCGCCCGAGACGGCGCTTCGACCGACAGTCGGAGGTGTTTGCGTGCGCTATCCGCATTGGACAGAAGGCGAGATAGTTACCCGCGCAGCTTACCCGCAGGATAGGGTCTGTGTTTCCTTTGATATGACCGCCGTAAGCGCATTTCCTGTAGGGATCAGCGGTAGTCTTACCCTTTCGCTTGGCGATATCTCGCTAACATTCAGAAATATCTGTACTCATATGACTCTTTCTGTCGGAGACCGCAGCGTTGAGATAAATGATTCTACCCCCTCATATCGTCGCAGTCCTATACGCCTTGTACGCGAGGGCGGCACAGTCACCTTAACACGTGGAGGAATAACTCTTTTATCTCTTGAAGGTGCGTCAAGCGCTCCCGGCGATAAGGCACCCTTGCGAATTACTTGGAAGGATTATCATGCGATGATACATTATTTCTATGATCTTACGGTCGCGACAAGAGACTGACATAGAAAAATAAAGTTGAAAGATCTCCCACGATAAATTTTGTCAAACGCTTGACAATCGGGGAGATTTTTTATATAATAGGGCAAACCGATTCCCAAAAAGGAGAAGCGACATCTCTCGTTCTTGAATTATCATATACTTTTACACTATTTGTCGGGAATAGATTTTGGTATTTTGCGCAGGTATGTTTTCTTTTTTACAATATTGTAGTATTTTCTAACAGCTTGAAAGGGTTAAAAGCTGTAGATACGTATACCAAACCTAATGTAGCTGTTAGATAAGCTCGAATTTACGAAAGCTGTTGTGTGATATGGCAGGGAAGATTATATGAAAATTGATATCTTAGATATGAGGTGTAAATTTATGGCGACTTTCGATGATTTTTTAAAGCTGGATATAAGGGTAGGAACAGTGCTTAGTGCCAAGTTTTTTCCAAAAGCAAAGAAGCCTGCTTATCAATTGGAAATAGATTTCGGTGAAGAAATCGGAATTAAGAAATCTTCCGCACAAATTACAGAACGCTATAGTGCAGATGAGCTTGTAGGAAAGCAGGTTTTGGCTGTTGTGAATTTCCCACCGAGACAAATCGCAAACTTTATGTCCGAGGTTTTGGTGCTAGGCACTTATAGCGAGGGCGGTGTGGTTTTGGCTACTCCGGATAAGAAAGTAAATAATGGCGACAAATTAGGATAAGAAGCTTTAAGCTTTCTTTTGCGGTCGGCTGAATTTGTAAAAAATTCAACCGACATATTTACTTTCTTGCAATCCTGTGGTATAATCTAATCGTTTGGCAGAATTGTTTTGGAAAGGGTGTGACTTATGTACGAAGAACGCATCGAAGCATTAGAAAAGTCCCTGTCAAAATATCTCTTTAAACGCAGAGTTGTTACAGTAGCTTTATTTGCTTTTTTTCTGATCGCCGGAATAGTTTTTTCGTCGGTAAGAGAAGCGACTAAAGAGGTTACTGTACACGGAGAAGGCTTTTTCTCTTATGAAACAGTTTCTTATAATGATTATTACGTTATAGGAATTCTTATCGGATTTTTGACAGCAACAGTGCTTGGATGTATCTTTTTTGTTGATCTTGTTTTTGACAGTTTTAAGACAGCCCAAGCCAACGGTCATTATATAACCGTCTACAGAGGAATGACTAAGTGCGCAGTTTATATAAACGGCGAGGAAAAGGACAGGCTCGGAATGCTTTCGTTTACCAACGTAATCGACACTAAGCTGTCGGACGGAACAAAGATAAGCGTAGCATTCAGCAGAGGTGCTTTTTCAATAGCCCATATTTCATTTTCAGATAATAATCCACCATTGGATCTATAATTTTACACGTGTTTTTTCAATATCGGGAGGAATTTTGATGAAGTACACAAAAGACTTTAAATTGGCAAAATGCGCTTGTTATTTAGGAAGCGGCGCTATGGCAGTGGTTTCTGTTTTATCACCGCTCTTGTTCGTGACGTTCAGAGAGATGTATGATATATCATACACACTTCTCGGATTGTTGGTTGTGGCTAATTTCTTAGCTCAGCTATCAATTGATTTGATTTTTTCATTTTTTACAAAACATTTTAATATACATAAAACAGTACGCGCAATGCCGATAATTACATTTTCGGGACTTTTGATATATGCAGTGATGCCTTGGATCTTTCCGCAAAATGTGTACCTGTGGCTGATAATCGGAACAGTGATCTTCTCAACCTCCGCAGGACTTGGAGAAGTGTTGCTTAGCCCCACCGTTGCGGCTATCCCGTCGGATAACCCAGAACGTGAGATGAGTACGCTCCATTCCGCATATGCGTGGGGATGCGTCGCTGTCGTAGTGTTCAGCACACTTTTCTTGAAGCTTGTCGGTACACAAAACTGGCAATTCCTCGTGCTTATTTTGGCGCTTCTTCCTCTTATAAATTCCTTTTTGTTTGCAAAAGCAAAGCTTCCCGAAATGAACATGGGACAGGAAAGCGGTGAGAAGGGTGTAGGCTTCCGCAACAAAGGAATTATCCTTTGCGTTTTGTGTATCTTCCTCGGAGGGGCTGCCGAGGTCACTATGTCGGAGTGGGTTTCGAACTTTATTGAAAGCGGTGTAGGACTTCCCAAGGTTCTCGGTGATATATTAGGCGTTGCAATGTTTTCGGTAATGCTCGGAATAGGAAGAACCGCCTATGCGAGAATAGGCAAAAACATTTCGCGTGTTATGCTTTTGGGAATGGCAGGCGCAGCTGTTTGCTATCTTGTAGCAAGCTTGTCTCTTAATCCCGTTATTGCTCTTATCGCCTGTGCGTTTGCGGGACTGTGTGTTTCTATGCTCTGGCCCGGAACTCTCATTTATGCGGAAGAAAAATTCCACAACCTCGGTGTTGCGGTGTATGCCTTAATGGCGGCAGGCGGTGACCTTGGCGCGTCTGTCGCGCCTCAGCTTGTAGGTATTATTTCGGACGAGATCGCAGTGTCAGCTATCGCAGGAAAGCTTGCGCAGCAGCTCAGCATTACTGCCGAGCAGGTTGGCTTAAGAGCGGGAATGCTTATAGCAGGTGTATTCCCCATACTCGGAGTTGTAGTGATACTTATAATGAAGAAATATTTCAAGAACAAAAAGACCAAATCAGCCGCCTTGTAATTAGGCAGATAAAACATTCAGTTATGGAGATAAAATGAATTCCAATAGAAAGAAAATGATAGCGCCGATTATTGTTACTGTTATTATGGTGCTTTATTACGTTGTTTACTTTGGCTTTTTGATTTCCTTGCTCGACAATACGTGGAAATATGCTTTAGGCATTATTCCGCTTGTATTTTCAGCTGTAATGGTCAAGGTTTGCATAGAAAGAATAAATGAAATAAAGAAAGGTGAAGAAGATGATATTAGTAAATACTGATTATATCAGCGGAAAAGAATTGGAAATGCTTTCACTCGTGAAGGGAAGCACTATTCAGTCTAAGCATATAGGAAAAGATATTGCTCAAAGCTTTAAGACCTTGGTGGGCGGTGAACTCAAGGCTTATAATGAGATGATGAATGAAGCAAGAGCGCTTGCGACAAAGAGAATGGTAGAGGAAGCCGAAGCCTTGGGCGCTGACGCTATTGTAAATATTCGCTACGCTTCTGCCGCCGTTATGCAGGGCGCCGCCGAAGTTATCGCTTACGGTACTGCCGTTAAGTTCGTAAACAAATGAAATATTTGTGAAATAATCTCAGGCAGATACAAAAGAAAGCTATCTCAAATTGATTTTTCAAAAACTCTTTGTAATAGAAAAACACTTGCAGATCCATTGCGGATAGCAAGTGTTTTTTGCTGTTTATAATAAGGATTTAATAATGGAATCATGTTTCGACTGTTATAGATATGGGGTAATGGTCTGAAATATTGATACCTTCTTCGTTGCGATCATTATGTATCATAAGAGTATTGGGCACAGGCGTTACTGCGCGTGTGGCAAATATATAGTCGATCTTGCAATTTTCGGTAACCTTGCCATACCCATGGTATGTAGCGACATCTGCACCAAGCGGTGCGGTGAGCTCTTGCAATTCCGGGTGCGCAAGCACTGCTTCAATGGCGGGTGTACCGGGATATGCATTGAAGTCTCCTGTCAGAAAAGCTGGGATGTTGGCATATTGAGAAAGGCGCGCAGCAAGAAGCTTAGCTCCCTCAACACGTGCGTTTTCACTTATGTGATCAAGGTGGGAATTTAGCATAACAACAGGTTGTCCGTTCTCACGGCAAACAAGAGTAGCGAGCGTCGCCATTCGAGGAAACGGTGCTTGATCAGGATAACGTGAGTAAGGGATGTTTGGAGTCGGAGACACCCAAAACTGTTCAAGTCCGAAAAGGTCAAATTTGTCGCGTCGGTAGGCAATAGCAACGTCATTGCGGAGCTTTTCGTTTGCATCAACAGCTAAAAACTCATACTCGGGAAGGTTTTCGGCGAGATAGCGTCTGATCAGAGGCACAGATTCCTGACAGCCAACGATGTCGGGCTTTTCGCGTTTGAGAAAAGTGCACATTGCATCACGTCTGAAAGGGAAAGAGTATTTTCCTTCATCTTTCCATTCTGAACGAAGGTTGAATGTCATAACCTTGAATTTCATTTTAAAGTTTTCTCCAGATATTATTTAAGCTCAAATTCCGTAAGAGTTGTGCTTTCGATATATTCGCCCTTGAAGGATCGCAAAAGAGCCATATGAGGCTGCTCAATATGAACTTCCTGATGGCGTTTTGTTTCCCACGCTTCAATAAGCAGAAGCTCTGTAGAGTCGGCAGCGGAAAAATAATAATCGTAACGGTGGCATCCGTCCTCTGCCAAGACAGCATCACGAATTCCCTCGGCATTCACTCTTTCAACAAAAGCCTCACGCTTGCCGGGCAGGCATTTAAAAACTACGGCAATATTGTACATAACATTTCTCCTTGATAAGTAAATAGGTTATATAAATTATATCACGTCCTGCGAGAAAAAGCAAGAAAAACGTTATATACTATTGAATTTTTTTGCTTTTTATAGTAAAATACATGCAGAGAATACTGTAGGGAGAATCAAAATGGAAGAAAAAGATTATATAGTTGATAGAATAGAGGGGGAATATGCCTACCTAAAGGATTTAAAAACAGGCGAAGAAATATTTATAGCCCTTGCGCTTTTGCCTCTCGGTACCGATGTGGGAAGTAAGCTGCACTATGAAATGCTTGAATATACCCTTTTGTAAAATCACGCAACGCTCATAACAGGCGTTGCTTTCTCTTAGTTTGATTTTTTATGTGAAAATGAGGTTAATTTTTTCTGAAAATATCATATATAACTTGCAAAAGATGCTATAATGTGGTAATATATAATATAGCTTTATTGTGAGGTGCTTGATTTGTCAAATATCGCAAAAAGAAGACTTTTTATTCTGCTCATCGTCTTGACTGTAATGTTTATTTGGGGACAGTCGCTTATGTCCCAAGAGCAGTCAGGCGAGGAAAGTGAAGCTGTGAAGTCTTTTCTTGAGAAAATATTTATTTTTGAAAATCCAGTAACGGATTTTATTTTAAAATATGTAAGAAAAATAGCGCATTTTACCGAGTTCGGTATTTTGGGACTTGAAATGACGCTTTTCACGTTTGCTTGCACATTGTTTTCCCGCCGTGATAAGCTGTATCTTTTTGCCTTCGGTCCCACTGTTGCTATAATGGACGAAACCATACAGAAATTTACAGGCAGAGGCTCGGCTTTCTTTGATGTTATGATAGATAGCGCAGGATATTTTACATTGGTTTTAATTACAGCGCTTGTCTGTGTGATAATAAAAAACACTAAAAAAGGTAATATATAAGATGTATAATTTCAGAAATTCAGATCTCATTCTTGCGGCAAAAAAATCAAAATTCATTCCTCGCACAGGAGTGCTGTTCATTATTGCAATTGTAGTTTATTACGTCACACAGTATATTTCGGCTCTGCCGTTAAGCGTTATACTCGGAATAATTCTCGGCTTGAAATTGGGCGCAGAAGGAAACATCCCCGTTGACGAGTCGGGACAGCTGCTTATCGATACGGAAGAATATCAGCAAATGATCATGGATTTTCTTACATCCAAGGAAAGCACTTTGATTACACTGCTGTTAACAGGTGTAACTATCATAGCCTGTATAATTTTTTGCAAGGGTGTAGAAAAGAGAAGCATGTATTCTATGGGCTTTGTGAAGAAAAAAGCTCTGCCGTCATATATCCTTGGGCTTTTGACAGGATTTTTGATGCTTTTCGCTTGCTATCTCATTTGTGCCGTGACAGGAGCGTTAGAGTTTGAAGGCATAAATTCCGCTCTTGATGAAAAATTCCTCATCCTGTTTTTTGTTGCCTTTGTCATTCAAGGCGCCGCCGAGGAGATATTCATGCGCGGATTTTTGATGATAAGCGCCGCACGCAATTCCTCTGTCGCGTCTGCTGTAATTTTAAATTCTGTTATTTTCGCATTTCTGCATTACGGAAACACAGGCTTTGGGCTTGTTCCTCTTTTAAATCTTCTTCTCTTTGGAATTTTTGCTTCCCTTTATATGCTCAGAAGCGGAAATATCTGGGGCGTTTGCGCTATCCATACCGCATGGAATTTTGCGCAGGGCAACATTTTCGGTCTCCCTGTGAGCGGCATAAATGTACACGAAAGTCTCTTCTTGACTTCCGTCAGTGAAATAAGAGCATCTACCAACGGAGGAGAATTTGGACTTGAGGGCGGTGTGGCAGTTTCGCTTGTTTTGCTCATTTCGATCATGCTCGTTGTTTTCTTGCCGAGCAAAAATAATCACCCCTATGTGCCCGAAAATAAAGAAGACTTAAAACCTGAAGGAGAAATATGAATACATCCGAAAAAAGCAGAGCCTTCAATTTAGCAGAAAAGCTTAAATTTTTGAAGGATAATACCCTCACGGTATCAAAAATATTTTTTGTCCTTGCCGCGCTTGCTCTTGTTCTTCGCACGGTGTGTAGGATAAGTAGTAATTTTGCGGATTTTTTTAATCGCCGTATAGCTTCCTGTGTGCGATTTGTAATGACGAGTGCTACAAATATCTTGCCGTTCTCATTGGCAGAAATAATTATAATGCTTCTCCCTTTCATCTTTGTCGCCGTCATTGTTTTGGCTGTTATTTTTTCAAAAAGCAAGGAAAAAACAGCTCGTTATATTATGCTGCTTTTGTCAATTGTCGCACTGCTATATTTCCTCTTTGTCTTTACCTACGCCACGGGCTTTCAGACTAATACAATAGACAAGGCATTCGACCTACAGCAAAACGAGGTGACGGTAGAGGAATTAAAGGACACCGCTATGTGGCTTTCCTCGGAGGCAGGGAAGCTTGCTGATGAGTCGCTCTTTGAGGAATATAATTCAAAAATGCCGTTTTCATGGAAGGAAATGAACAAAAAGCTTAATTCGGCATTTGACAGTGTAAATGAGAAATACGGCTTTTTGTGTAACTATTATACAAGCAGTAAGCCTGTAATTCTCAGTCGCGCGATGTCATACACTCATACCTTGGGGGTATACACCTTTTTTACAGGAGAAGCAAATATAAATGTCTCCTATCCCGATTATACAGCATTGTTTACCGCTGCGCATGAAATGTCACATCAGAGAGGTGTGGCGCGAGAAAATGAAGCGAATTTCCTCGCTTTTATCGTTTGCGCTTCCTCCGATGATGAATATATACGTTATTGCGGATATGTTAATATGCTCGAATATGTAATGAACGCATTAAGCACCGCTTCATCCGCAGAATACGGCAGCGTAGTGGCTTCACTTTCCGATCCTGTCCTTATGGAAATAATGGGATACGCGCGAGTATACAAGGAATATGAGGATTCGCCTGTCGGTGAAATATCTCAGACAATAAATGATACCTATTTGAAAAGTCAGGGAACAGAGGGGACAAAAAGCTACGGAATGGTAGTTGACTTAGCAGTTGCCTATTATAAAGCACAAAAATCAACTGCGGAGTAACAAAAAAACAGTTGCAGTATATACTGATATAGGAAATATTTTAAAAATATTAATAAAATACTTCCATTTTTGTTATTTATGTGGTATAATTCTTAGTAGAGAATATTTTAAAATGATATGAACTGTAAAGTGCATCAAATTGAGAGGAATTTATCGGATTTTTCCGATTATGTATAAATTATGGAGCAGATTGTTATAAACGGCGGCAGACCTCTTGTCGGTACCGTTGAGGTCAGCGGTTCAAAAAATGCGGCGTTACCGATTTTGTTTGCCACTATACTGACATCCGATATTTGCACTATCGAGAATGTTCCCGAGATAAGCGATGTTTCGCTAACCTTGGAAATTCTTCGCGAAATGGGTGCTAAGGTCAAAGAGATTGATAAGAACACATTCGAGATAGATACAAGAGAGGCACAGAGCGGCCGTTCCTCTTACGAGCTTGTAAGACAAATGCGAGCATCTACTTATATTATGGGTGTTGAGCTTGGTCGCTTCGGTAATGCTAAGGTAGGTTGGCCCGGCGGCTGCAACTTCGGACTTCGACCTATAGATCAACATATAAAAGCGTTTGAAGCCTTGGGCGCGAGCTATGAGAACGCAAACGGCTTTATTTCCATTACATCTGATAAATTGATAGGCAGCTCTATATATTTTGATACCGTTTCTGTAGGCGCTACCGTGAATGCAATTATGGCGTCGGTTTTGGCAGAAGGAACTACGGTTATAGAAAACGCCGCGAAAGAGCCTCACATAGTTGACCTTGCCAACTTCCTTAATACCTGCGGAGCTTCCGTCAGGGGCGCGGGCACAGACGTTATAAAGGTCAATGGCTGTAAGAAGCTTCACGGTTGCTCTTACGCAATAATTCCCGATATGATAGAGGCAGGCACGTATATGATAGCGGCGGCTGCGACAAAAGGAAAGCTGAAAATAGAAAACGTAATTCCCAAGCATCTTGAGTCTATCACTGCCAAGCTTTGTGAAATGCAGGTCGATGTTGAAGAGGACGACGATTTTGTAATAGTTTCTTATGGCGGAAAGCTTGTGAATGTGAACGTAAAAACTCAACCTTATCCCGGATTTCCCACCGATATGCACCCACAGATGTCTGCGCTCATGTGTCTCGCGCAGGGTACGGGAAGAATAACCGAGGGCGTATTTGAGAACCGTTTCCGCTATGTAGAAGAGTTTGCGAGAATGGGCGCTTCTATTGAGGTTGCAGGTGAGACTGCTATCATTGAGGGCGGAAAGCCGCTTAATTCAGCGCCTGTGAGAGCAGTGGATTTACGTGCGGGCGCCGCCATGATAATCGCAGGACTTTCCGCTAACGGAAAGACTGTAATATACGATATAGAATCCATTGAAAGAGGATACGACAATATCGTATCAAAATTAAAGGCTTTGGGCGCCGATATAGAAAAAATAGAGGTTTGATAAAAAATGCAGAATTTTTCTCTTAAAAAGAGAAGCGTTCTGCATTTTTCTTTATCTTCTGACCCTTCTTTTTTGCTTTCTCTTTTTTGAAGCGCAAAGACCGCCGAGAGAGGAAAGCAGAATTATACATAAATATGTAAACAGTATAAACGAATAGGAAAGGGAATTGCTCTTTTCAAAAAACTGCGAAACAATAAAAAGCAAGAAAGCAAAAACAAGACCGCAACAGCTACCGCATATAAGCCCCTGACTTCCTCTGAATTTAGCGCCGGAAAAGCCGCAAAGAAATGCGCATATAACAAGGCAGATATAGGAAAACGGCAATATCAGCTTTGTTGGGTCCGAATTTCTGTACGCAACAAGCGACAGAATGAAAACAAAAGAAAAAGCGAACAGTGAAGTGCAAAGTATACTGTACAGTATGCTTGCCAAAAAGCCTCTGCTTGAAGCCTTAGCTATCTTAGCTTGATGAACATGTGCTTTATCCATGAAAAATCCTCCGAAACATACTTTTAGTACAGTATATTTCGGAGGTCTCTTTTTTATGATAAATTATTGCTCGCTTCCTTGAGCTTCGTTTGCTTTTACGTCTACGCTTCTTACAGCGCTCTTCAAAAAGCGTATCTTTGTCTTGTCGTTGCTTGTTTCGATAGTGATCGTCTCGTCGGTCATGCCAACTATCTTTCCGACAATGCCGCCTATGGTGGTTATCTCATCACCCCTCTGCAGCGAGTTGCGCATCTCGTTTGCCGCTCTCTCC
>SVQV01000039.1 GCA_015065175.1 Oscillospiraceae bacterium
CAGAGGATAAGGATATCGAGGCTTTGGCTAAGGCTCAGGGCAAGACTGTTGAGGATATCAAGAATATCATCGCTTCCTTGCACGAGTTCAACCCCATGATGGGTCACAGAGGATGCCGTCTTGCGGTAACATATCCTGAAATCGCTAAGATGCAGACAAGAGCTGTTATCCGCGCAGCTATCAATGTTCAGAAGGCTCATCCCGAATGGACAATGGTTCCCGAAATCATGATTCCTCTCGTAGGCGAGAAGAAGGAGCTTGCATTCGTTAAGAAGATCGTTTGCGATATCGCTGATGAAGAGATCGCAGCAGCAGGCGCAACTCTCACTTACAAGGTTGGTACAATGATAGAAATTCCTCGTGCAGCTATCAACGCTGACGAAATAGCAGAAGAAGCAGAATTCTTCAGCTTCGGTACAAACGACCTTACACAGATGACATTCGGCTTCAGCCGTGATGACGCAGGTAAGTTCCTCAATGCGTACTATGATACCAAGATCTATGAAAACGATCCCTTCGCTAAGCTCGACCAGAACGGCGTTGGTAAGCTCGTTAAGATGGCTGCTGAGCTTGGTAAGCAGACACGCCCCGACATCAAGCTCGGTATCTGCGGTGAGCACGGCGGTGACCCCGCGAGCGTTGAGTTCTGCCACAAGGTAGGTCTCTCCTACGTTTCTTGCTCTCCCTTCCGTGTGCCGATAGCAAGACTCGCAGCTGCTCAGGCTAACATCAAAAATCCCCGCAAGTAATTTTTAATTACTATTGAAAATAAGACCTTACAGAGTTAATTCTCTGTGAGGTCTTTTTTCGTGTATTTAATTGCATTAAATCCCTTTTTTCTTTTCCTTTGTTGCATTAAATGTCGATATAGTGTTGATTTTAAAGTATTTTTATTGTATAATAATTCCAGGTACTTTTAATTTGAAAGGATACGGCTATGAATTTTCAGGATTTTTTTAAAAGCGCTAAATATGTAAGAGCCGAGGGAGAGCATCAGTTTCCATACATAAGAAAAGAGTTCTCCTGTGACGGTGAGATAAAAAGAGCTACGCTTTATGTAAGCGTTCTCGGATTTTGCGAGCTTTACGCAAACGGAAAGAAAATAACCGACGATCTTTTCGTCACTCCCTATATGCAGTATAATATGCAGAAGCCCGAGGATATGGAGCCGAATTTTACCGCACGGCATATGGATGAATACTTTAATGACGAGCTTGGCTTTACCGTTCCCGTATCTGAGTTTGACGTTAAAGAATTTCTTTTGAACGGAAAGAATGCGCTCGGTATCATCGTTGCGGGCGGTTGGTATTTTACAGACCTCGACAAATACAATCAGTACAGACACTACGGCAGATTTCCGAAGGCTTGCTTCAGGCTTGAAATTGAAAAGGCTGACGGTGAAATTATAGATATAATCTCGGACGAGAGCTGTCTCTGCAAGGATAGCTTCCTTTCTCGCGCGGGCATTTATCACGAGGAGCAGGACGAAAGACTCGAAATTGTCGATTTCTCTATGCCTGATTATAAGCCTGAAGGCTGGAAAAAAGCAGAAGTGCATGATGCGCTTGACGCAAAATATATCTTGAATGAATGTCCCCCCGACAGAATTATAAAATATATAACTCCCGTACTCATAAAAGAGACCGAAAACGAAAAAATTTACGATTGCAAAGAAAACACCACGGGCTTCCCTATCGTCATAGGCAAGGGCAAAGAGGGAGACGTTATAACGCTTAAGCACTCCGAGGATATAACCGAGGACGGCGCTCTTGACGAAGCGCACTATTA
Source organism: Oscillospiraceae bacterium (assembly GCA_015065175.1). GTDB lineage: Bacteria > Bacillota > Clostridia > Oscillospirales > CAG-272 > UBA1740. Next base: position 1,789 of record SVQV01000039.1, read on the forward strand.
CAGCCAATTTTCTACATTTGTCGCAAACGGAAAGAAGGAGGAGCATCATATCCGCTTCACCTGGCACGGCTTCAGATACTTCTCTGTTTCCACCACGGGAGACCTTTCAGAGCTTAACTGTGAGAAGGTCGCATTTATCCATGCCGATATGAAGAATACATCGACATTTGAATGTGACAACGATACAGTAAACTTTATCTATGACGCTTATATCCGCACACAGCTCGAAAACTGCCATTGCGGTGTTCCGAGCGACTGTCCTCAGATAGAAAGAAAGGGTTATACAGGAGACGGTCAGCTCTTAGCCCCTCTCGGTATGATGCTTTTCAACAGTAAGAGCTTTTATAAAAAATGGTTGTGCGATATTTCGGACGCGCAGGATCGAAAATCAGGCTTCGTACACCATACCGCTCCTATATTCGCAGGCTGCGGCGGCGGTCTCGGCGGTTGGAGCGTAGCTATCATCACGGTTCCCTACGCTTATTATAAGGCCTATGGAGACATCGAGCTTTTGCGTGAGTTTTATCCGAAGATGAAAAAATATATGTCCTTTATGGAGGACGAGACCTTGAACGGGCTTATAGAAATACACAAGCGCCCTACTACCGACTGGGGTCGCTTGGGAGACTGGAACGGACCTCGTAAGCCGCTCCTGCCTCAGAATTTTGTAAACAGTTGTTTATATGCGGAAGCACTTTACAAGGTAATTGAAATTGCAAACGCTTTAGGCGAAACAGGTGATATCCCCGCAATAGAAGAAAAGATAGCTTCCCTGAAATCTGCAATAGACGCTAATTTCTTTGACAGCGAGACAGGCGATTACTGCAACAATGAGCAGGCGTCCAATGCATTCGCTATCAACATAGGTCTCGGAGACGAGAGAACGAAGGAAAACCTTAAAAACAGATATGAAGAAACAAAGTGCTTCGATACAGGCATTTTCGGCACTGCAAAGCTCCCGAAGGTATTCTTCGAGCTTGGATATGCCGACACGGCTATGCTTCTTTATACAACAAAAGAGCCTATCTCCTTCTATACATGGCAAAAGGAGGGCGCAACGACCTTGCGTGAGGCTTGGCAAAACGCGAGAAGCCTTAACCACCCGATGTTCGGCTCTGTAGTTCTCTATCTCTTTGAAAACCTTCTCGGCATAAAACAGAAGGACACCGAATACAAAAACATTGTTATCAAGCCTTGCCTTACAAGTCTTATAAACGAAGCCAAAGGAAGCATAGATACCGCTTCGGGCGTTATCTCCGTTTCATTCAAGCGCACTTCGGGAAAAATAATCTTTGACGTTGTAATACCCGCAAAATCTGATGCGGAATTCATTTTTGAGGATAAAAAATACGCTCTCACGGCGGGAGCAAACCGTTTGGAATTTGCACAAAGATAAAAAACGAGATAAATGGGCTATCAGCACGGATAGCCCTTCCTCAAAAGGAGTATTATGAAAACGAAACAGCGTTCAGGATTTTTGAGAATTGTTCTTGTAGCCTTTATATTTCTCGCTATATTTCTCTTTTTGACGAGAGAAAAGGAGGACTATATTCCCGAATGGGAGAATAATCTTTCACTCGAAGAATTGATAAAGCTTCACTCAACCGAAAAAGCCCCCGACGGATATGTGAGCCTCGGCAAATTCATGCTGACCGCCTATTGCCCATGTGTAAAGTGCTGCGGAAAATGGGCGCTTAACCGCCCGAGCGACGAAAACGGACTTATAGTAATAACCGCATCGGGCGAAAGAGCTAAGCAGGGTGTCACCGTCGCCGCCGACAGCGACCTCTTAAGCTTCGGCACGTCTCTCCAAATAGAGGGCAATAACTATTCTGTACAGGACAGAGGAAGCGCCATAAAGAAAAAGCATCTTGACGTATATTTCGAAAGCCACGAGGAAGCACTCGAATTCGGAGTGCAATACAAAACGGTTTATATGAAAAAACAAAAATAAAGACAGCTCCCGATCGCACAAAGGTGTTCGGGAGCTGTTTTTGTACAGTGAAAAATTATATGGGCTTTGCATTTGCGAGAAGGTATTTTTCCGCTTCGGCGCACCACATGCCGTTGTTTTTGTCTACTATCTTTGCAAGCTCTCTGTAAAGCTCGTTGTCCTTACCAAGCTCTGCGAGGTCGCTGAGTGCGACAAGGGGCATAGAAATAAAGTTGTAAATAAGCTTCTTTCCACCAGGGATCTTGTCGAGATTGATGACCGTATCCACAACTGCATCAAGACCGCCGACGTGTGTAATCATTGCGGTGGGGTTGAGTCTGCCGTCATTCATCATTTCGATAGCTTCAAGCATATCTTCGGTATTTCCGCCTGTGTTTCCGCAGATGTGTGTGAAGCTGTAATGCACGTGATAGAAATTGAACATAGCGGAGAACTGCTTATCTGTCGGACCCGCAAAGAAATTAAGGCAACCGTCAAATCCGAGTACGCTGTCCGCAAGCTCAATGACGGGCTTAACGGGCGCATAAACAAAGGCATCGTCATAACCCTTACCGCCTGTAAGCTCCATAAGATAATCCTTTGCGTTTTCAAGCTTGCTCGTGTTGACGTAGACAAGCTTAACGCCGTTCTTCTCTGCTTCCTCGACCGTCATAATAGATGCGGCACGAGCGAGACGGTCATTGTCGATATCCGTAACGACAAGCAGACCCGGCTTTCTGTCGCAGTGTATAGCGTAATCGATAGCACCGAGTCCCATAGGACCTGCCGCTGCCATAAGAATAGTATTTCCGCCCTCCACTATTCCCATTTTATGAAGATGAGTTGTATTGTTCGTGTGATAATTAGTGTGATAGCTTGCTATTACACAGGAAACAGGCTCAGCGAGAGAGCCATAGAAGTAAGTATCGTTATCGTAGGGGAGAAGGCAATTACATTCCATAACCTCGTTAGGAATGATAACGTACTGAGAATTACCGCCGACGAAGCGATAGGAATAGCCGAGAGCATCAAGCTTGCCCTGCCAGCCGAGAGCAGGCTGAACCGCAAAGCCGTCGCCCGGCTTGAATTTATGCTGCCATTTCTTTCCTACAGCGAGGATCTCACCGCAGAATTCATGTCCGATAATTGTGGGATGCTCTGCAATATCATTGGGAACACGTGCGTGCGCAGCGCCCTGAAGCGCAGCCTTATGAGTGGACATACAAACGCTATCCGAAATGACCTTCGCAAGTATCTCGTCGTCCTTCATTTCGGGAAGCTCAAATTCTTCAAAACGAATATCGTTCTGACCGTATATACGAACCGCTTTTGTTTTCATATTTATCTCCTTCGTAATAAAGCTATAAAAAGCAGATTTGTGCCGCTGAATATTATAAAAATTATATCATATTTTTTAAAAAAAGTCAATCCAAACTTATATTATTTATCTTTGCGAATACGAAAAAAATCGAAAAAAGGATGTTAAAGTATTGCTTTTTCAGTTATATTATGGTATAATTATACAATAGTATTTATTTTGAAAGGTTATAGATTATGAAGAAAGCACTTATGTACGGCGCGGGAAATATAGGCCGCGGATTTATCGGTCAGCTTTTCCATATGTCCGGCTACGAAATTTCTTTTATAGATGTTAACATGGCTGTGATTGACAAGCTCAATGAGGACGGCGCTTATCCTATATATATCACCGAAAAAGACGGTTACCGTGAGTATATTGTAACAGGTGTACACGGTGTAAACGGCCGCGATAATGAAGCAATTGCCGAAGCTATGGCAGAGGCTGACATTATGGCAACGGCGGTAGGCGTTAATATTCTTAAATTTATCGCCGCGCCCTTTGCGTGCGGTGTGCGTCGCAGAATGGAAAAGGGTATTGAAGCTCCCTTGAACGTTATAATCTGCGAAAATATGATCGAGGCAGACAAGTACTTTGCCAATCTCGTGAAGGAAAATCTAAACGAAGCGGAATGTCAGTATTTTGACTCTCATATAGCTCTTGTTGAGCCGTCTATCGGACGAATGGTTCCCGCAACTCCGAAGGAAATCGCAGAAGAAAATCCGCTTGCGGTATGTGTTGAGCCTTACTGCGAATTGCCTGTTGATAAAAACGCTTTCAAGGGCGAAATTCCAGATATTAAAAACATGGTTCCCTTTGCGCCCTTCGACTTTTTTATCCGCCGCAAGCTGTTCTTACATAATATGAGCCATTCGCTTACCGCTTATTTCGGCGCTCTTTGCGGATATACATATATCTGGGAGGCAATATCGGACGCAAATATCCGCGCTCTTGCCACACAGGCACTTGCAGACGCATCACAGGCGCTTCACCTTGAATACGGAGTTCCTCTTGATGAGCTTTCGGCTTTCTCCGAAAATCTTATTGAGCGTTTTCATAACAAGCTCCTCGGTGACACTGTCGAAAGAGTAGGCAAGGACACCAAGCGTAAGCTCGCCAAAAATGACCGTCTCGTCGGCGCGGCTCTCCTTTGCGAGAAGCACGGAATTCAGCCCACCTGTATTCTTGCAGGTATTGCCGCAGGACTTCATTTTGCGCCTGTAGGTGACGATTCTTCCGTTGAGCTTGCCGAGGCTGTAAAAAAGAACGGAGTATTCAGTTCTCTCGAAGCTTATTGCGGAATTTCGGCAGATTCGTCTGCGGCTAAAGCAATAGATAGCTTCTACGGCATGATAAACGAAAAAAAGCCGATAAATGAGATCATTAAATAAACATCCCTTTGAACTGTATTTTACGGAGGAATTATGACACCATACGAAATTGCGGGACAAATAACAAGCATTATTGCGATGAGCTGCAACATAATTTCATATCAGTATAAAGCACAAAGACAGCTCATTATATGTCAGCTTTTAGGCGGAACTTTCTTTGCAATAAGCTTTTTCTTGCTTGGAGCGACTGTTGGCGGGCTTCTCAATATTTTAGCGGTAATTCGCGCTGTTGTTTTCCTTTTCCCGAAAAAGCTGAATGCATCTCATCCTGCATGGTTAGTCGGCTTCATAGCTTGTTACATTTTATTTTACATCCTTACCTTTACCGTATTTGACAAAGAACCGACACCTATGGCTTTTCTCATTGAGATCCTTCCTGTCATCGGTATGACGTCACTTTCAATTGCGATGATGTTTCAGGACTCGTCAAAGGTCCGTCAGTTTGGACTTATCTCATCGCCCGCTTGGCTCATTTACAACATCTATTATTTTTCTGTTGGCGCAATAATCTGCGAAGCTTTCAGCCTCATCTCTATATTTATCGGCATGCTTCGCCATGACAAAAAGCAGTAATTTCCTGAGATTTACCGTGAAAACAGCATTGGTTGCCTACGGCGTGGCAGTATCAAAGTATCAAATTAAATAATACCTACCGAAAGGAAAAGGACGAGGATTTAACAATTCTTCGTCTTTTTTTCTTGATCAGCACCGTATACCGCAAAAACCATTGACTGCTTCATTTGTGTTTCGCCTTGAATTTTATATATGAATTATAACACGGTGTTCAATTCAGGTCAATAAAAACGGCTCTTTTTAAACAAAAAATTTAATTTCAATCAATTTATGTTGTTATTTCTGCAACTATTATCATTGAACAAAACCGCTTTTCGTTATATTATAAATGTGAGATATTTATTCTTGGAGGTTAATTATGGATAATAAGACTTGGTTTTCACAGGGCAACTTCGGAATGATGATTCATTTCGGTCTTTATTCTCTCCTTGCGGGCGAGCATAACGGCAAACAGGGCACGGGCATAGACGAATCCTATCACGGAGAATGGATACAGCACCGCGCAAGAATTCCCAATGCGGAATACGAGAGACTTGCTACAGTTTTCAATCCTATCTACTTCAACTCTGACGAATGGGTAAAGAGAGCTAAGGATGCGGGAATGAACTATATGGTAGTTACAAGCAAGCATCACGACGGCTTTGCACTGTTTGACACAAAATGGGACAACTACAACTGCGTTACAGGCTCCCCCTTCAAGCGCGACATAATAGGCGAAATAGCCAATTCCTGCGCTAAATACGGTCTCAAGCTTGGACTCTACTACTCTCAGGAAATGGACTGGCACGAAAAAGACGGCGGCGGATACGGCTATGCCACAAACGATTGGGACTTCCCTGACAGAAAGGAAAAGAACTTCACGAGATACTTTGAAGGAAAAATGAAGACTCAGATAAAGGAATTGCTTACAAATTACGGTGATATCTGCCTTATCTGGTGCGACAACCCCGTGGAAATAACCGAGGCACAGAGCATAGAGCTTTACAATATGATAAAGCACTGTCAGCCCGACTGTCTCGTAAACTCAAGAATAGGAAACGGCATAGGCGACTATCGCTCATGCGGAGACAACTTCATAAACGTAGACCGCGAGCAGCTTGAAGCAACGCCGGATGTTATTAACGCGCGTTCTATGGAATATCTCGTCGGCTCACGTACAGGTCTTTACGAATGTCCCGCAACTACAGGAAAATCCTGGGGATATGTTACATACGATACATACAAAACAGCAGAGGAAATAAAGGCGACAAAGGACAGACTCACATCTATGGGTGTAAACTATCTATTGAACGTAGGTCCCGACGGTCTCGGAAGATTCCCTGTACCCGTTCTCAACATATTCAACGATCTTATTGAAAAATAAGCTTTAAAAATTTTAATGCTGTGTCTGACTCTTACACGGCAAAAAAGGACGAGAAATTTTTAACAATTCTTCGTCCTTTTTTCTTGATAAGCACTGCATTTTTAGCCACAAATGTATACAGTAAAATGAAAATTGCCCACGTTCGCGTAGCGAACATTTCACATTTGCGAAGCAAATATTTCACCGCGCAGCGATTTCGCTTGCCCGCAAGGGCAAATTTCGTTGCGTGCCTGCTCTATGGCAGATAGCGATAACGAATGTTTCAAAAAAGCACTTATGATAACGAATAAAAATCGTTTGTCATAAGTGCCTTTGCGTTGCTTTTTGTATATTCTCCCGATAGTAATGAATTGACGCATTGCGCCATGAATTGAAGCCTGTGGCTTCATGATTTCTCTCACTTCGTGCTCCATGATTTGAATTGCCACAATTTAATGCACCAAAGGTGCAATTCATGAACGAAGTTCAATTCATGGTGCAAACCAATTCATGCCCGTCAGGGCAATTCATTATGGGTGCTGCTGAGCGTGCGCGGTAAAACCTTCGTTGTCGGCAGCACCCATATAGCAGGCACGCATTCGGGGCTGTTTTTTGTTCTTTATTTAATTAGTTGCACTCAGCAACCAAGGGACCTTCGAGGTCCTTGAGGTAGAAGAGCTTACCGGGCAAGGTGGGGATGAAGCTGGAGGTGATCCACATATCAGGACCGTATCTCAAGGTCATCCAGAAGCTCATGCCCTGCCACTGCATTCCTCTGTTGAATGCGCCGTCGCATCCGCCGATAGCGTAGTCAGCCTGCAAGAAGAGACCGGGGCCTATTGTGTTCGCACGGCAAGGAACGAGAGTTGTACGGGACTTGAAGCTTGTGATAGCGTTCTGCTCGATGGTGAGGGGGTGAAGCTTTGCGCCTATTCTGTAGCACTGGCTCTTCCACTCGTCAACGCTCTTGAACTCACCTGCAAACTGAGGCTCCCAGAATGCGATATGGCACATTCTGCCTATACCGTAAACGAGAATGAGCTTTGCGCCCTCCGACTTAAGCTTTGCGATCTTTTCGGGATATGTAGGAAGATTTTCCTTTGTAGCGAAGTTTCTCTGAGACTCGGGAACTGTAAGCTCTCCGAGGGGGTTAAAGAGCGCCTGGCACATAGCGTTCTGGAATGCGGCGGGATCGTTCGACGGAAGTGTTGTTCCCTCGCTATCCGACCACTCATCCATATTGAATGTATAAACGTGATCGCACTTTACGTTCCATTCCTTCAAGAAATATACTGCCCACTTATACATACCCATAGGACCTACGGGAAGAATAAATGCAACCTTTTCGCCTGCGTCACGGGCATTCTTTATTGTCTTTGCAATTTCGTGACCCATATATGTATCGAACTCGCCAAGGCTATCGCAACGAACAGGATTGAAGTCCTTGTTCCAGAAGCTCTGTCTGTCCTCTACCTTATTTGCGGGGTCACAGCACTTGTCTATTTTCTCCATATCCCATCCCTGAGGATAAAATCCCTCAAGCAATGAGCCTTTTACTGTACTGTTAAAATCCATTTTTATTTCCTCCGTTTATTTAAATTTTTAATTTTACTTGTTTTTATGCCCTTGATTTAATGAAGCTGATGACATCTTCATATGTGGGAATACCCGAGGTAGCGCCCTTCTGAGTTACGCAGAACGCGCCCGTGGCATTACCGACCTTAGCACATTCGGTAATAGGCTCTTCTCTCGAAAGAGCTGCTAAAAATCCCGAGCAGAAGCTGTCTCCCGCACCTGTCGTATCTACGACATTCTCCATTCTATATGCGGGTATCATAATGCCCTTGTCCTCTTTACTTGCTCTGAAATAGCAGCCTTCCTTACCGCATTTGATAACTACGGTCTTTACTCCGTTATTGAAGAATATGTCGGACATCTCTTCAAGCGAGTCGCTTCCCGCAATATTTTTTGCTTCGTCGATGCTCGGAAGGAAGAAATCTATATAGGGCATAGCGCAGTTGAGAAGCTCGCCCCATCTGTTTTTTGAATCCCAGCAAACATCGAGCGCGGTGATCTTGCCCATTTCCTTGCACTTTTTCAAGAAGCGCATAGTCTGTTCGCCGTCAAAGGTCTCCATAAGATATGTTCCCGTCACAAAGACGATATCGCTTTTTTCTATTACGCTGAAATCAATATCATCATAACAGAAGGTTGCGTTTGAGCCTACGCAATGGAAGAACGAGCGTTCGCCGCTTCCCTCCTCTATCATAAGCACAGAAGCTGAGGTCTGTACGCTTTCATCGGTCTTTATACCGTCGATGCTGACCCCCTCTTCGGAAAGACGCCTTTTAAGATAATCACCGAATATATCTCCGCCTACCTTGCCGACGAGAACCGAGGGAACTCCCAGTTTGCTCAGATTTATCGCTGCAGTCATAGCGTTTCCGCCGTTATGCATGGTAATCGAGTTTACGGGTGCAAGCAAGCCCTTTTTGGGATATTCCTTAACCGGCTCAACTATGACATCGGCTACGAGTATGCCGACACATGCTACGCGCTTCACGGTAAGAGCCTCTTTGTGGTGTTTCTGAGCGCAACATTACATCTACGGAAGCCTTCCGCATATTTTACGCCGCTCTGGAAGCCTCTGAACGCGGAAATGGTACGTGTTTTTTCAAGCACATCTATATGGTCGTGATCCATGAGCCACACTATCTGGCTTGCGTGGTTTTTAAGCATTTCAAGCTTTGTTTCAAGCTCATCTGTGATATCTACATAATAATCAGGCTCGCTGTCTACAAGATCCGAATTTTCCATATAGAATATAGGAGTTACGGGTGTCTCGGGACCGAGCTGAGGCTCGTAATGAGGGCAGCTCGCCGCAAAGGAAGCGGCAAATGTGAGCTTAGAAACAGCTACGTGGTCGAGCATATAGTCATTGGGAGCGTGAGTGATGATAAAATCGGGCTTTACATCTCTTATAACCTTAACCAAACGGTCTCTCTGCTCCTTGCTGTAATCGTCAAGTAAGAGGTCGCCTACATCACAGGTTACAACATTGAAGCCAACGGAATTACCCGAGGTCTTCGCTTCGTTTGCACGGATCTCTCTTAATTCATCGGGTTGAATTACAACGTGACCCATATTTCCGTTTGCAACGTGGCAAACAGTTACGTTATCTCCGCGCTTTTTGCAACGGAGCAAGGTTCCCGCACAATTTATTTCCATATCGTCGGGATGGCAGCTAATAGCTAAAACATTCATTTTTCAGTCTCCTTTATGATTTATTTTTATTGTTTTTAATAAATTCTTTTTCTAAAAATACAGTCTTCATTGTTTCGTAAACAGACTCTAAAGGTGTAGTCTTGAGCGGCAGGTCATCTACGGCGCAGGCTATAAACTCCCTTTCCGCCATAATAAAGCTATTTCCCGTATCAAGTACAGGCTTTTCCTCTTTTTCATCCGTATATACGGTAAGCTCACTGTCCTTCAGCTCCAGATAAGCATTCTCAAAGGTTATTTTAAGACCGTAGTTAAACTTATATGATGCGGGCAAGCCCCAATCGGCGACAATGGACACCATATGGTTTTCATATTCATAAAGCGAATAAACGCTCTCATATGCCGCATTTTTATGCGACGCGAGGGAATATATTTTTTTCGGAGGGCCGAAAAGCCAAACCATGATATCAACATCGTGGACATGCATATCAACGATACAGCCGCCGCTTTTGTCCTCATTCAGCATCCAGTTTTCAAAGGACCATCTCGGCAGAGGTGAGCGCCTGTCAAATTCCGCCTTTACGACCTTTCCGTATGTACCCTTTTCTACCGCTTCCTTTACAAATCTGTAAGCGGCGCTGAATCTGAGGCTCTGTCCTATCATAAGACATTTGCCGCTCTTTTTCGAGGCTTCTGTCGTTTCCTCACATTCGGAAAGCGTGATAGCCATGGGCTTTTCGCAATAAACGGCAACGCCGTGATCAAGGCAGTAAAGCGAGACCTCATAATGCAGATAACTCGGCAGAGTGATAAAAACGAAATCAAGGGCTTCCTTTTCTATCATTTCCTTGTAATCAGTATAAAGATTGTACTTTGAAAAGTCAATATGCTCAATAGAAACGTTACCCAAATTTATCTTCATATTCTTGGTGATAGATTCGATATCGGAATTACAGATAGCGCTTAAGCGAATGTCTTTTCTTTCCTCTTCTATTTGTAAGAGGTTCAAAAAGTGTGTTTTTCCAAGACCGCCGAAACCTATGATAGCATAATTTTTCATATAGTTTCCTTTTTTCTTATACTTACAAAATATATGTATTTTTAAAAAGGCGAATTTTAAATACATATTGACAACTTAACAGTTATATTATATAATATTCTTGTAGCATTTGTCTATTATTTTTTTGCTTTATTATAGCACAAATTTGAGGTGTTTTGTGAACGATTTATATTTATACGAGAATATTCCGATGAATGTCTCGCCTATCCGCTTGATAGAATTCCATTCATTACCCGACGATTTCTTTCTACATTGGCACGAGCAGACCGAATTGCTTTATCTGCGGGAAGGCGAAATGACCGTCAGATGCGGTGACAGGATAATAAATGCGCTTGCGGGCGACTGCATTATAGTGAACGGAAACGAGCTGCACGAAGGAATCAGCGGAAACTGTGATTTTATATGTCTGTATCTGCCGCCTGCCTTCTTTGAGGATCAGTATTATACCTTCAAGCACAAAATAAAGGACTCCTTCATTGAAGAAAACGTTCTTAAGATTTTAGAAAAGCAGAAGGAAAAGAAGCACGCCGATCTGCTTGCAGTGAAGGGGTATGCTTATCTGCTTATTTCTCACCTGATAAACAATTACACAGAAAACACCTTTACCGAAATAAGATACCGCCGTCATCTTGAAAAGTCGGTCAAGATAAATGATGCTATAAAATATATTGAGGATAACTGCTTCAATGATATTTCTATCGAGCATTTAGCGCACATATCGCATATGAGTGAGGGCTATTTCTGTCACCTCTTCAAAAGCGTAATGGGAAAGTCGGCTAAGGAATACATACTGACACGGCGCATTGAAAAGGCTATTGATATGATAAAAAGCACCGACCTTACTATTATCGAAATAGCAATGCAATGCGGCTTCTCGGACGCGAATTACTTCTCACGTGTATTTAAAAAATACAAAAAATGCTCACCTTCTCATTATAGAAAATAACAGATTTTTTATCCGCCTTTATAAAGAGGACGCCTTGCTTTCGCTTGGTGTCCCCGTTTTTTTATTTTAAAGGAAATCAGTCAGTAAGACCCGCGCGGGTATAATCGATATCCTTAAGAATTGATGCCTGGCTTACTCCAATCTCTGCTTCAATTGTTGCCCAAGCTTCATCGGTAATAGTGTAGTCATAGTTTTCAGCATCCACCATTACCTTGTCATAATAGAATTCGAGGTAGTTATCCTCTTCCATTGTAAGACCTGAAACAAATCCGACGTATTTTGATGCTATGTTTCTTATGACATTGCTCTTTACCGTAGATCCGCCCAGGATGATGTTGTTCTTGATTACACTGAACGCAGGCTGACGGCGTAGGCGCTCCATTGCTGCTATATCGTCGAAGGTCAAAACGATCTCTCCGTTTTCTGCCTTAAGAGTCTTCTCAGGCATTGTCTGCTTTGCGCCATTTTCGTCAAGATACTCATAAGGAGGTACCCAGATAACCGTATCATCTGCTGTCTTGAACACATGAGTATGCTCGGACAGCTTCTGAGGCTCATTATAAATCTTATAAGCTGTGTAATCATTCGCTTCAATTATAGCCTTTGTTCCCTCCAAGAAGTTCATATACTCGGGGAAATGCGCGTTCCATGCTTCCTGATCGCTACTTACAAGACGGGTATTGACCTCTGTCACCTTATAACTCAACCACGCATGGGCATAAGCTTGACCGTAATAGAAGTTTCCTGCCTCTCTTATCTCGTCACCCTTATATATAGCGTTTGTTTCGTCTTCGCCATCCTTACCCTCAAGAGCATCTATCTGTGTCTTATTACGAAGCACCATGATGTTTCCGAAGCAAACATTTCCGTGACCTGTGGAGGAATACCAGGGCATATGGTTGTTCGTCTGAGCACCGAGCGTGCTTATCATGTTGTAGTAAGCGTAGTTTCCGCTTCCCATAGTATCGAAGTAGACCGCCTGGTGTGTAGCGTGGAACATATGGAAGAGGTTATTACGTATATGGTTACCTCTTACATTATATCCGCCCAAGTAAACCATTCCGCCGTCGGTTACAAACTTATTACCGCCCTCAAATCTGTTATACTCGATGATGCACTCTACAGCGCTGCTGCCCTTCAAGACACAGTCTATAAAGTAGTTATGAGAAACTATCGCACGGCAACCGCTCATGAGTATTGCCTCGGAGATAGACGGGGGGGTATCCGAGAATGTATTGTTCTGAATGAATATATTCATAGGCGTAAGGTTGTTTATAGCCTGATAATCTGAGGTGCCTACCATTGCGTCCTTGGATTTGGAGAGATCGGAATAGATCAACGCGCTGTTCTCAGAGTTATTGAATCCAACAGAAACTTCCGCCGTATTTTTTATGGTAGCATTCTGAATAACGATGCCTTCACAGTTATTTACATATATAGCGGATTCCGAAGCACCGTCAGCGCCTATACCGTCAAGCACTACATTGGATGCACCCTCCAGCTTGACGAGGTCAAAGCTCTTGCTGCCGGAATATGTAACACTCTGCTTTGTTATATCGTCTGTCTTAGGATAAATGTAGAAATTACCCGTGTATTTATCAATAAACCATTCTCCGGGAGCGTCAAGCGCTTCTATAGCGTTAAAGAGGAAGAATGTGTTTCTGCCCGCCGCAGAGTTTGTGGAATCCACACAACCGCGTGAGTTTGGCTGCACGGATTTTAGCGAGTAGTAGTCATCCGACTTAGGAGTACCCAAGAGACCGTTTCCGTGTATACACTCGGGTTCGATAGTGTAATAACCGTGCTCATATCCCGAATGTACATTACCGTAATACCAGATATCTCCTGTGTTCACCCATGAAAGGATCTCATCCTCCATAACACCGTCGCCCTGATCGGAGAGACCGTCACGCTCGTTCAAAATACGGATCTCCCAACCAAGGATAGAATCCGGTGTCAAGTTGGGATCTGCGTTCACTCGCTCTATCCAAGACTGGTAGAGTGTTGAGGTTTCAGAGGTAACGCTTCCTGTTTCATATACGTGCTTGAAGTAAAGAAGGTCCTTCGGAGCTATACGTGTCTCTCCGTCCTCGTAGTATGCGTTAGGATACTGAGCGAGTGTGAATTCTTCGCCGTCAACGTATACACGCGCGGGGCCCGTCTCCGTCGATATGTCTACTATATCGCTCTCCTCCCAACCGAGGTCGTAAAGATTGATATAATACACCTTGTCTTTTACTTCGTCAGGCAAGCGAGCCGCGACACCGTCTGTATTTGTGTCAACAAGCTTGAAGCCTTCGCTTTCAACTGTAACATTACTTGTAAGAGTAACGTCCTTCTCGCCGTATGACTTAATGAACAATGGAGTAACCACGGTACCGCCGTACAAGTCATTTATAAGTATAGACTCTGTAAGGACATAGTCTCCGCCTTCGATCCAGAGGACGCCGCCGCCCTGATTCTTCATTGCGCTCAAGCCCTTTGCTATAGTCTTATAGGGAGCGGCTTCTGTTCCGGGGTTCGCATCGTTTCCGTTCGCGCCCGAAACGTATACCTGTTTCTTGGCAAGAGAGAGAGGATAATCCTCAAGAAGTATCCGATCTAAAACCGTAACCTCTTCGGGAAGCTCATCTCTTGTAACGAAAAATCTGTCAAGCGTTGTTTGTGTGGAAAGAACGTCATAATCGTACTTACCTCTCAAATCGGAGAACGTCTCGGGAAGATTACTTGAAACCAAGGTGGGAGCAACGAACTTCTCTCCTGTAACATTTTCAAGTCTTATATCATAGCTGCTGTTATCCTCGGGAATATTCATAAGAACTTCCTGTATGAAATAGTTCAAGACGAAGGTATCGGAGGCTGCGCCGTTTCCGTAAAGCGCAATCTTTGTGTCGGTCTGCTCTATAGAATATGTACCGACTTCAAGCTCCTTTGAGGTAAGCGCTCTGCCTGTGTTACCCACAAGAATCTCATAGGCTTGTTCTGTAGCCGAGGGAAGCACGGTTTTAATGCTGACGCCGCAAAGATCGCCGATAATTTCACTGATATAGGTAACGAGATTTCTCTCTGACGCACTCATTCCCAAGCCTCTTACTACAACGAATTCGGAAATGTCAACTCCGCCTACGGTAAGCTCATTCAATGGATATTCTGCTTCATATTTATATCCGCTTGCGGGATAGTAAAGTCCGTCAACAGGCATAAGATATGTTATAAAATGTCTGAGAGCCGCGGCTGTAGCTTTGTCTGAGCCACCCACGATTACCAAGCGGTTATTTATCATACCGATATAATAATCATTTGCCTTGAGGCTTTCGTACGCCTGAATACTCTCCGCACGGTTAGTAAGTCCGACGAGGATTTCAAGTGTGTCTGTGGGAACGCTTGCGCCTGACACAAGGAAGTCTGAATTTATCTCGGGAATGACGTCATATCTTTCATCAAAGGCAATGTTAAGCTCAACAATTGCGTTTGCAAGGATGCTCGATGCCGCGTTTTCAAAAATTACTTCATATTCCTGCCAGCCGGTGAAAGGATTGATCGCATATTCCGGCTTCACAGTAGGTATAATAACAGGAGTCTCTGTTGTAGCCGGTACTTTTGTCGTAACAGGCTTTGTAGCGGCATCAAGTACTGCTTTGTCTAAAATAGGCTGCAACACTTCACTTCCGCTATCGATAGTCAATCCTTCAAATGCTTTGTAAACCTTAAGCTTTCCTGTATTATCAAGCTTCAAGAACTTTGTGATATCAAGAGTATTGAACAAAGCAATATCAGCGAAGTGGTTACGGAGAACCTCGTTTGCGCTAAGAGCCTTTTTATATACACGGATAGCGTAGTTTTGTATATCATTACCTCTCATTACATACTCAGATGTAGCCGAGAAGGTATTAGTCTT
>SVQV01000040.1 GCA_015065175.1 Oscillospiraceae bacterium
TGATCTCTCCGCCGTCGAGCGAGGCGGGCATTTTTTTGGTTGCGCCGGGAATGGTTATATAGTTTTTCAGATGTGTGTAGAAAAGCTTATCGCCGTAAATATCGATCGCCTCCTCAAGTGTCGGGAACGACGGGAACAGATAGGTATTTCCGTAGTCCATATTGATGCCGATAGCAGGGCTGTCGATCATATCAACCAGCTTTTTTGCTTGCGCGGGAAGATCGTGAGCGTAATTCATATGCGTTTCGAACGCAAAACGAAGGTCGATCTTCTCCAATTCTTCACCTATCTGACGGTAAGCGTCTGCTATCATTTCCCATTGCTCGGGCGTTGCTACAGCGCTTCCGTGGAATTCGTAGCCGGGAAACGGTACGGTAGCTATAGGAGATCTCAGCACTGCGGAGTAGGTATTGCAGATTTCGGTTTCGCAAAGCTCACGCACTATCTTTGCCTTTTCGATAACATCGGCAATATCGCTCTTGCGCACGTCATGATCGGGATTTATGCATTCCCTGACACCGATACCGAACAGGATGTCGGAAAGACCGTATTTTTTCTTTGCTTCGGCGATCTTAGTGACATATTCTTTGAACGACATATCCGTAA
The DNA here is from genome assembly GCA_015065175.1 of Oscillospiraceae bacterium. GTDB lineage: Bacteria > Bacillota > Clostridia > Oscillospirales > CAG-272 > UBA1740. The sequence continues at coordinate 607 of SVQV01000040.1, forward strand.
TATCCTTCGGAAGCGCGCCGCGGAATTCTATTCCGTCAAAGCCTGTTTCAGCCGCAAAGCGGCAAATATCGTCGATAGATTGTTTACCGAAGCAGTTATAACCTCTTTCGGCGTAGTTGATGTGCATAATTATCTTGTTGTTCATATAAAGATCCTTTCCGTTTTTATTTTTCGTTAATGCTTGTAATTACGCGTTTCTTGCGTCTGCCGCCGCCTGAATTGTGAGTACTTCACGTGAGGTACGAATTACATCGGCTGTATTGATGAGTACATCGCCATCCCCGTTTATTTCCCTGAGGAATTCGCCGAGAGGCGTGACGGGGTATGAGGTCTTTTTAACGGGGGCAAAGCCATTGCTTCCGTCGAGTGCGACCTGCAAGAGCGCTGTGCCGTCAGAGTCGATCTCTGTCGAGCTTCCTCCGTTGAGCTTGTACTCAGCGACACCCTTTGTGCCCCAGAATGTCATGCGCCAGTAGGTCTCAAGCGAGAAGCCGCAGGAGGCGGGAGCCGCATAGGAAACGTCGGCTGTAAAGCCTGCACCGTTTTCAAGCTCTGCCATAAACTGTCCGCAATCACGGAAAGAGGGGACAGCAGTGGCAAAATGGTTCCAGGTACGTGCCGCAGTGACGTCCTTGAGTCCGTATCCTGTAATGAAACGGACGAGATCTACCGCATGGATAGCAATATCGTTTATTGTACCACCGTGCTTGCCGTCCTCAAAATACCACATAGGGCGAGTGCCGTACTGGAGCGGATGCTGTCCTGTTATGTTTATCGTGCCTATTTCACCGAGAGTGCCGTCCGCTATCATCTCGCGGATGTTGCGGATGCCGTTAGAAAAGCGCATCGAGAAATAGCAGCCTACCTTAAGATTTTTCTCACTCGAAAGACGTTCGATCTCATCGATTTCGGCAAGACTCGTGCAAACGGGCTTGTCTGCGTAAACATGCTTGCCTGCCTTGAGCGCCGCAATAGCCTCTGCGCCGCGCTCGCCGTAGTATCCGCCGAGACAGATAGCGTCTACACGTTCGTCATTCAGTACATCTTCGAAGGTGGGATAGTTGAATTCAAGTCCAAGTCCGTCCGCCATTGCGCGTCCCTCGGCAGTATCCTCCCAGCCCCCGAGTACTGTAATGTCGGGGTTGCTCATTGCTTCTTTATAAATAGTACCTGTGTGACGGTGCTTGAAGCCTACAAATACGAGATTCATAATTATTCTCCTTTTATGAAAAAATTTACGGTTTTATTACTTTATCGCTTCGCCAAGCTCCAAGAGCCTGTCTGTCATTATCTCACCCGCTTCGGGAATGAGGCAGGAGTGATAGCAGAGAGAGGTCTCGTAAAGGTCATAATTCTTACCGAAAGCCTCTTTCGTGGGAATATATCCGCAGTAGGTGTTGCAGTTATGTATAAGTATCCTGAAGTCATAATCCGAGTTGTCGGTTACACGGCGTCCGACGTCTGCGAAGGCTTCGCCGGGCATAGCGTATATGCAAAGCTCGCCTAAGCGTATAGCCTGTAAAGCGTAGTCTCCGCTTTCGGTGGCAACATTTTTATAATAAGCGAGATTTCTTGAGCGCATCTCGCCCAAGAAGGATTTTTTCAGTCTTTCTATTTCTCTTTCGGTCTCCTCGGGAGAGAGATTTCTGTGCGGAACATTTATTTTTTCAAAAGCGACCTCTACTTCACCGCAGAGAGCTTTCGGATTTTTATTTGCTTCAACGACGGCATCTGCAAGCTTACGCCCTATAATACGGTAAAGATTGGGCGGGGCAGCAAAGCTGTTTGTCTTCAGATGTGTGATGTCTCCTGCCGCCGCGGGAATATAGATAGAAACAAAGTCCTCTCCGTAGATGCGCTTCAGCTCCTTTGACATAACAGAGGAAAAGTCTCCCGTATAAAAACCGTCGCCCGCGGTGCATTGATGACAGGCAAAATTAACGAGAGCGCCTATGGGAGTTCCGTTCCTTTTAATGATAACGGTACGGACTGTTGGGTCAGGCTTCGCATTTCTTCCGACAATATCGTCGGGAGCGACTCCTATACCCCAAGTAACACAGCGTCCGTCCTTCAGGATAAAATCACGGCAAAAAGCCACATCCTCAGCAAGTCCTTCTCCGTAATAAGCCTCGGCGCTGTCAAGACGCTTGTATGCTAAAATAACAGCGTCAGCCGTCAGTCTCAGAAATACATCAAGGTAAGCTTTGTCTGCATAGCAGTTTATTTCGGGCGAGTCGGAAACAGGCGCGCCCCAGTGTGTGTGGTTTGAGGAAATGCATACATTTTCGGGTGAAATTCCCGTATATTCAAAAATTCGCGCGGTCACCTTTTCGTGAATTCCCGTGGGAAGCGCGCAAGAGTCAACTGTTACAAAGGCGGCAACCGTTCCATCCGCGCCTTCCACTACCGCGGCGCGAGCGTACAGTCTGTCCTTTACATCGGTCGGTCGGGCATCATGGTAATGACCCCATACAAAATCGCCAAGAGGCGGTGTAATGTCACATTCATAAAAAGCAGCTCTCATTTTTATCACCTTAAAAAGAAAATTGCCCTACCGCTCATAGCGGTAGGGCGGCCAAATCTATTATAGCAATAAAGCTATAAAAAGTCAAGCAAAATACTGTTATTTCTTTACGGAATTGATAAGACCGACAAGTCCGTCAACCACAAGAAGAATGCCTACGATGATGACCATTGTGCCGAGCGCGTTACCGAACGCGAGCATAAGACCTACTACCACTGTAAGAATGGCGAAAACGAGGTCAAGCGCATTGGTTCTGCTCTTCTTTAACGCGTTTATCAAAGCGACAATACCCTTTACCGCGATAAGTATACCGAGAACGAGCAAAACTATTTCTACGAACAGCCATCCAAGCACCAAAATAGCCAAACCGATAACAAGGCTTACCGCGCCTCCCGAGACGTTGTTTCTTACAATATCGAGAATGCCCGATATGATGAAGAAGATACCGGCGATAGTCATTCCCCATTTCAACGCTTCACCGGGAAAAGCAATGAGAAGCACACCGACAATGATGTAAAGCAGGGAAGCAAAAAGCTCCGAATTTGTTTTTTTAGCCATAGCTAAACTCCTTTCATATTAAAAAGATACTGATATAATTATACTCTTGCACGGAAAAATTGTCAATAGCTTTCAAAAAAACTGTCGAAAAATGAAAGAAAACAAATAAAATCCTTTCGGTATTCCTGATATTATCCTTTTACGCTCGTAAAATGCGCTCATTTTCGAAACTCTCTTTTTACGCTTCGTCAAAGATCCTTCAAAACGTGAAACCTTGTTGACAAAAAACAAAGTGCGTGATATAATTATTTTAATATCTTAAAGGAGAAGAAATATGAAAATCAAGGACACTTATATTGAAGTAAAAAAACGTAATATGAACATTCCCGTCAATACGGAAGAAATATATAACCTTATAAAAAGAGTAGCAAACGGTACGTATGCTGAAAAGATAGTGTTGGAGCTTGCCGATGACGACGGCTTTGATTTTTACGAGCTTTGCGACAGGGACGGCAAAATAGTTATACGAAGCGGAAGCGGAGTAGGCTTCGCTTCGGGCTTTAACGCTTACCTTAAGGAGCGCTGCGGATACTGTGTAGGCGCACTCTCTGTAAGTGGCAGGCTTCCCGATACACCGCCCGCAGTAAACGAGCCTATCAAGCGTAAGAGTAAATTCCTTTACAGATATTTTTTCAATTACTGCACATATTGCTATACATATGCCTTTGACACCTGGGAGGAGTGGGAAAAGACTCTCGACTATCTTATCCTGTCGGGATATAATCTTATCCTTAATCCTATAGGAATAGAGACAGTATGGCGCAACACTCTTCTCCGTATGGGATATACGAAGAAGGAGGCAGACAATTTCCTGTGCGGTCCTGCCTTTTACGCTTGGCAGTGGATGATGAATATGACGGGCTGGGCAGGCGGTGCGCCCGATTCCTGGTATGAGCAGAGATTTGAGCTTGCGGGAAAGATAAACGAACGCCTTCACGCTTTTGGCGCATCAGCGGTTACCTCTGCCTTTATCGGTATGGTTCCCGACGATTTTACAGAGCATTACCCCGATGCCGTTATTGCCGATCAGGGCTATTGGTGCAAAATGAAGCGTCCTTCGCTTATGATGCCCGACAGTCCTCATTATGAGAAGCTTGCCGATATCTATTTTGAGGAAAGCAAAAAGATAGCAGGCTCGGAGCATATGCACTATTATTCCGCAGACCCCTTCCATGAGGGTGGAATTACAAAGGGCATCGACCTTGCCTCTTACGGCACAAAGATACTTACTAAGATGCTTTCGCAGGACGAAAACACAGTCTGGATGTTCCAGGGCTGGACTATTTCTCCGAAGCCCGAAATGATGGCTGCCATTCCCGACGGACGAGCGATAGTTACCAATCTTGTCGCAAGCACTAACCACGCATCCGAAAATCTTTATGCGGGCGCTCCCTGGATATATTGCGAGGTTTTCTACTATGGTGGGCAGAATATCATGCAGGGAAATGCGCAGGGCATACTTGAGCTTCCGCACGAATGTCTTGATGACGAAACAGCAAATATCGTCGGAATGGGCTTCATGCCCGAATCGGTGAACTGTAACGAGATAGTATATGAGATATTGGCTTACAGCGCCTTTGCAGAAAACGCGAAATTAGAGGAATTTATACCTTATTACGTAAAAACTAAATACGGATATGTCAATGAACGGTTGGAAAAAACGCTTCTCGCTGTTTGCCGTGAGGTAATTAACGGAACTCACGACCTAAACGGAGAATCCGCGCTCTGCGCGCGCGCAGAGCTTGATGCCCGTCATACATCAAGCTGGTCGAACAAGCCTAATCCGTTTATGGATCAGACACCTCTCCTTGAATACGTCGAGGCAATGTTAGCGGAGTATGACCGTCTGGGAGACAACGCGGCATACCGCAGAGATCTTATGGAGGCTTCCCGTCAGGCTATAAGCAACCTTTCATGGTACTTCGTGGAAATGATACGTCAGTCCTATAACGAAAAGAATACAGAAGGCGTTTCCCATTACGGCGCAGAGCTTCTCTCGCTCTACGATATCCAGACAGCAATCGTCTCGACACAAAAGAATATGCTGCTCGGCACATGGCTCGAAAAGGCGAGACGCCACGGACAGACCGAAGCGGAAAAAACCTATTTCGAATGGAATGCGCGTACACAGATAACTCTCTGGTCGCACAGAGATGGCTCGGAGCAGCTTCGTGACTATGCGGCGAGAGAATGGCAGGGAATGCTCGAGGACTTCTACCGTCCCCGTTGGGAGAGCTTCATTTCGCGCTTAGAGATATCCTTGTTAACCGAGAAGCCTCTTAGCGAGGTAAATCATTATGACGAGGAAGTGCCCTTTACCTACCGTAAAAAGACCTATCCCACAGAGCCGACAGGCGACCTGAAAGTCGCGGCAGAGGCGGCGCTTGCCAAAATACGCTCGACAACTATAGTTTACAAATGTGATGTCGAAAAGCAGGCAAGCTTTGAAGAAAACGTGATGGCGACTGTAGCCGAATAAATAAAACTGAAAAATAATGTTAGAAGGATTTTATTATGGACATTTCTTTGCTTGACAAAAATTTTGCTTCACTTGGCGCGGACGACGGTTCTGTTGAGTGGATAAGCTCTCACGATGAGCGTTTTTCGCTTCACGGTGTATATTTTGACGAACAAAACGGATTGTATATGCGTGTGCCCGACGAGGTTTCGGAAAAGGCGAACAGGGCGCTCCTGACACTCGCAAAAATGACGGCAGGCGGCAGACTTCGTTTTGTTACCGACTCGCCCCTCATTGCAATCAAGGCGTCTCTACCTGCGTTTACGCCTATGCCGCATATGTCTATAACGGGAAGCCACGGCTTTTCCGTCTATATAGACGGGCACTTTCGAGCAAGATATTCTCCCAAGTTCGAGGATTTTATAGGAGTTCCGAGCGGTCTTTCGGGCAGAGTATGCTTTGCGGAGAAGAAAAATTTCGCGGATTGCGGTCGAAAAAGAGTGGTGGATATATATTTTCCGCTTTACGGTGGAGTTGCCGAGCTTTATATAGGTTTAGCAAACGGCTCGTCCGTAGAGCGCGCCCCCGAATATACATATAAAAAGCCCTTGCTCTTTTACGGAAGCTCGATTACACAGGGAGCGTGTGTTTCACGCCCGGGAAATGACTATATCGCTATTCTTGCGAGAAGGCTTGATTCCGATTATGTCAATCTCGGCTTCTCGGGCAACGGAAATGCCGAGGACGCAATTATAGACTATATCTCCTCTATTGACGCGTCGGTCTATGCTTTTGATTACAATTTGTACAGATCTCGCCCCGAGAGAGTTCTTCCGCCTCATTATTCTATTTATGAAAGAATAAGAGAAAAGCATCCCGACGCGGGAATACTTTTGTATGATAAGCCGGGTTGTGATTACGAGGGCTTTGCCGAGAGGGAGGACATCATACGCTCGACCTACGAAAGAGCAAAGGAACAGGGAGACAGCCGAGTGGCTTTCGTGCCCACAAAAGCACTTTTGGGGGAAGGTGAGCGGGATTGCTGTATGACAGACCCCTCGCATCCGAACGACTTGGGCGCTATGCGAGTGGCAGACGCCCTGTATCCCGCAATCAAAGAACTGCTTGAGCATAATAATTAAAAAAACAATATCCAAGGTCGATTGAATTCTGACCTTGGATATTTTTTGTACACGTTTGAATTTTAGTCCTGGTTGCTCTCCTTTTCGGAGCCGATAGGATTGGTAATACTGTAGCCCACGTTTATGAGGTGGTCGGCGACACGCTCAAGACCCGACACAACGGATGAGAAATACGGGCTTACGTCTACACTGCAATTTCCTTCTGCAAGACGTGCAAAGTGGCTTGCGATAAGCTCCTTTTTCATTCCGTCAACACCGTTTTCGAGTGTCACCAATTCGGGCAGATTTTCTTTGTTGAGATTTTCAAACGCATCCTTTGAAATCGCAAACATCTTCATAACGCTGTCGCGCATAGCGCCTATCTCGCGGTGCGCTTTTTCGGAGAAGGTAATATTCTTTTCAGCCATTTCCGCTCCTATCTCGTGGAAGTTTTCCGCATGATCACCTATACGCTCAAGGTCGTTAAGAACATGGAAATAAGAACCGATGATACGCTCATCGCTTTGTTCAACGCTTACAGACAGCTTTATCAAAAACTTTGTAAGCGCACTGTTTGTGAAGTCGATGATGCTCTCGTTTCTTGCTATAGTATTGCCATACTCTGCCGAGCCTGTTTCCATAGCGACGAAGGCAAGATTTGAATTTTCCTCAACCACGGCAAGCATATAGTCCATTTCCTTCTTTACCTGCATAAGCGCGACGGGAGGCATTGTAAGCAATCTGTCATCGACATATTTGAGAGTAAGAGCTTCCTCAGCTTCCTTTTTATCCTTGATAACAAGAGAGGAATATTTAACAAGCTGCTTGACAAACGGAAGCAGGGCGCATGTTGTGGTAACATTGAATATAACGTGGAAAAGAGATACTCTCATCTGGAGCGACATCGGATCGCCTCCCGGGAATATTGAAACCAGGAGATTTACAATCGGCTCTCTGAACAGCCATATAATAGCCGTGAACAGTACAGTTCCTATAACGTTGAATGTGAAATGTATCAGAGCGACACGCTTGGAATTGGCGTTTGCGCCGACAGAAGCCAGAAGCGCGGTCACGCAGGTGCCGATGTTTGCGCCAAGGATAATGAACAGCGCAAGGTCGAGCGGAAGCACTCCTGTGCCTACCATCGTAATAACAACACCCGTGGATGCCGAGGAGCTTTGAATAAGCGCTGTAAAAATAATGCCCACAAGAATGAGAAGCAAAGGAAAATCTATAGTCTTGAAAATGTCGGTAAACATTCTCTCGACAAGCGGATTTCCGAATGCCTGCTCGCTGCTCATAACATTAAGTCCCACGAAAATAAGACCTAATCCGGAGCAAAGGCTTCCCGCTATTTTTATTCTTTGCTTTTTGGAAAAGCTCATCATGACTCCTGCAAAGGCGAGCAGATACATAGCCATATTGAAGTAATCGTTTTTGAGCGCCACAAGCACACCCGTGATCGTCGTACCGATGTTTGCACCCATTATAATAGGTGTCGCCTGCATAAGAGTCATAACTCCCGCATTTACAAGACCTATTACCATGACCGAGGTGGCGGAGGAGCTTTGTATGATAGCCGTCACGCCCGCGCCTATTCCGACACCTGACAATCGGTTGTTGCTTATCTTCTCAAGCAGCTTTTTCATACCGCTGCCCGCGCTTTTTTCCAAGGCATCGCCCATAAAATTCATACCGACAATGAACACACCCACGCCGGCAAGGAGCCAGATAAGGCTCTGCACCAATTGCATAATTTCTCCTGCTGTCAACATAATTTTTTCCTTTCAATGTAATGTATAGAATGTCTGAAACCAAACTAACCCATTATATAGTATTATACATTTTTTTTGGTAAAGATGCAGTAAAGAAGGAGCAGACTCAAATTTTTTGTCTGAGTCTGCTCACAATACTTATTTTATTTATCTCCGTTCATTCGGTAGCCCACGCCAAGCTCGTTTGTGATATAGCCGCTCTCACCGAGCTGAGAGCCGAATTTCTTTCGGATGTTTGCCATGTTTACCTGTAGCTTTTTAATACTTGCATCGTCGGTAGCTTCTCTCCATACGGCTTTTATTATGGCGGAATAGGTCATCATTTTTCCGCAATGCTCGGAAAGAAAGGCGATGATGTTGTATTCCGTCTGTGTCAGCTTGATTTCCTCTGAGCCTATATGTATGCGCCTCGCGTCATAATCAATGACAAGCTCGCCGAGTGTAAATTTTCCGCCCGGCAGCTTTCCCGCATCCGCGCTGTGCCTGTACATGCGCAGGACAGAGCGAATACGCGCAAGAAGCTCCGCAGAGCCGAAGGGCTTTGTTACGTAGTCGTTTGCGCCGAGGTCGAGCGCCTTTACCTTCTCACGCTCGTCACTTCGCGCGGAAAGCACTATGACGGGAGTAATTTCCTTTTGACGAAGCTCTGAAAGGAAGCTTGTCCCGTCGCCGTCGGGCAGACCGAGATCAAGAATTATAAGGTCGGGAATGTGTGAAGCGTACATCGTCTTTGCCTCGGAGCAACCGAGCGCGGAAATTACCTGATACTCATTTGCCTCTAAAAGCGCGGTGACGAAGGTTCGGATATTGGACTCATCCTCAACGAGAAGAATTTTATATTTATTGTTCATTTTTCACTTCCTCCTCGGTATTAAGCGCAAAGCGGAATACAGCTCCGCCGCCTTTGGCGTTTTCCGCCGTTATCTTTCCGCCGTGAGCCTTTATAATTGTCGCGCACACGGAAAGTCCTATGCCCGCATTTCGCTTTTGAGTGTCTGCGTTTTCTTCATACTTATCGTAGTATCCCGTAAAAATATGCTCCAGCCGTTCCTTCTCTATTCCGTTTCCGTTATCCGATATTTCAAAGATAGCTTCGTTTCCAATTACAAAGACCTTGAGAGCGAGTCGGGTAAAATCTCCCGCGTGCTGAACGGCATTTTCCAATATGTTGATAATTACCTGCTCTATCAGTATAGCGTCCATTGGAATAATGACAACATCGTCGGGCACATCAAGCTCAACCCTTTGATAAGGATAGCTCTTTTTGAATTTCAGAATGACAGAATCTATAAGCTCCTCAAGCACTGTGGGAGTTTTTATAAGCTTTACCCTTCCGCTGTCTATACGGGTAATGGAAAGAAGATTTTCTACCATATGTATAAGCCACTCGGAGTCCTCCTTGATGCCGCCTATCATCTGTGTTTTCTGTGTATCGTTTAGCTTTTCGTAATTGTCGAGGATCGACGAGCTTGCTCCGTATATGGTAGTCAGAGGGGTGCGCAGGTCATGGGAAACGGCACGCAGAAGGTTAGCTCTCATTCGCTCCTTTTCGCCCTCCGCCTTAAGCTCCTGCCATTTTTTCAGCTTTGTCGTCAAAGCACTTGTAAGCAAGGAAATAACGAGCATAACAATAGCCGAAAATATGCTTTCCGAGGCGGAAAAATCCAAGTAAAAATAGGGATAAGTAAAAGCGTAGTTGATAGAAATTGCTCCCGCAAGAGTTGTAACAATACCGTAAATATAGCCGTCTGTCAGCAAAGATACAGTAAAGACCGCAAATATAAACACGGAGTTTATATGCTCGCCTATATCAAATACGTTCTGAAGCAAAAAGCTGACTCCGTAGGAGAGCAGTAAAGAGGCAAGCATTATTGCCGCATTTTTTAAAATCTTTTTTGTCATAAGCGCTCCAAAAAAATTTATCTGTTTTAATTATATCATTTTTTCGATTAAGAAGCAGTAAAGCATCCGAATTTATTATACCGAAATTTGCGCTTTCTGTCAATAGAAGTCAAAAAGCAGGTAAGAATATTTTACATTGCTTAAAGAGCGCCTTGAATGACAAAATTACCGTGATATGCTATTCAGAACCTTTCAGAAACTTTAGCCTGCCTTTAGCGCAGAGAGATATAATCCTTTCGTAGAATAGGAAAGGAGGAGAGACGGATGGCGTTTCAGACAGTGTTCAAGCGGTATGAGCTTAAATATATTCTGACACCCGAGCAGAAGGAAAAGCTGATTTCTGCAATGTCGCCCTATATGCAGCTTGACAAATACGGGCGGACAACAATACGGAACATCTATTTTGACACAGATAATTACAGGCTGATAAGGCGTTCTATTGAAAGACCCGCATATAAAGAAAAGCTTCGGATACGAAGCTATTCGCAGGCGACTGCCGACAGTACGGTGTTCGTAGAGCTGAAAAAGAAATACGAAAAGGTAGTCTATAAGCGACGACTTCCCCTTAGCGAGAGAGAGGCTTTTGCTTGGGTGCTTCGGAAGAAAGCATGCCCTGTTGACAGTCAGATATCGCATGAGATAGATTATTTTATAGACTTTTACGGAGCTTTGAAGCCGACGGCTTTTCTGTCATATGAGAGGGAGGCCTATTACGAGAAGGATGGCGGAGATTTTAGAGTCACCTTTGACGATAACATACTCTGCCGACAGACCGACTTGGATCTTTGCTCGTCCGTCTACGGCAGACCGATACTTCCCGAGGGCAAAATTCTTATGGAGCTGAAATGCTCGGGAGGTATTCCTCTGTGGATGACCGAGGCTTTGTCGCATGAGCATATCTATAAGACCTCATTTTCAAAGTACGGGACGGCATACAGAAGTCTGATCTTTCCCGAATTCCGCTTACAGAAATTAAAAGAACACAAGGAGCTTGTTACAAATGAATGTAATTTTTAAAGGTATTTTCGACAGTGAATTTATGCAGACTATAAGCGTTACGGATTTTCTTCTCTGCCTTGGAGTTTCGCTTGTCCTCGGACTGATCATTGCACTGTCGTATATGTGGAAAAACGATCACACGAGAAGTTTTCTTCTCGCACTTGCTTTATTGCCCGCAGTCGTATGTGTTGTTATTATGATGGTAAACGGCAATATCGGCGCAGGCGTTGCGGTGGCAGGTGCGTTCAGTCTTGTACGCTTTCGTTCCGCGCCCGGCTCGGCAAAGGAGATAGTAAGCATATTTTTGGCGATGGGCACAGGTCTTATTTCGGGCATGGGATATCTCGGCTTTGCTTCGCTCTTTACTGCCATAATGTGCGCTATGTTTATTTTTTACAATTCTATGGCAAGAAAAGTAAGAAGTGCTTCGGACAAAAGGACGTTAAAGATAACCATCCCCGAGGATCTTGATTATACGGGAGTTTTTGAGGATATATTTGCCGAGTACACAAAGGAAAACGAGCTTATAAAAGTAAAGACTGTCAATATGGGAAGCATGTTTCGGATTACATATAACCTGACTCTCAGGGATGCATCAAAGGAAAAGCAGATGATAGACCGCCTCCGTGAGCGCAACGGAAACCTTGAAATTACGGTATCGAGGCAGGAAGGTCAATCGGCAGAGCTTTGATATCTTATAAAGGAGAACACTATGAAAATAAAAATTTTGACGATCTTGCTCTGTCTCGTTCTGCTCCTTACGGGATGCGGCAGCAGCATAAATAAAAGCGAAATAACCGATATAAAAACCGAAGATGCTCCAAGCACAGAAAAAACGAAGCCCGAAGCGGAAACGCAGGGCGCGCCTGCCGATTTAGGAGGCGCAGACAAAACCTTCGGTGACAATTTCGAGGAGCTGGGTGTATATGACGGCTACTTTGAGGGGGAGTCGTCTGATATCTCGGTCGAGTGTATTTCGGGAACAAAGGAAGCCTATAAGTTAGAGGGTAATACTCTGACATTCACTGCGGTGACGGAAGCGTCGGTATATTCAATATCAGGTAAATTCAGCGGAAATATCGTTATAGATACGGGCGACGAATATAAGTTCGATTTAGAGCTTTACGGGCTAACTCTTGTTTGTGATTATACAAATCCCGTTACTGTTAAAAGCGGTGACGAGGTGGCAATAAAAGCAAAAAAGGATACCGAAAATTATATTTACGATATGAGAGAGACGGTAGATACAAGCGATGAAACGCTCTATTCGGGAGCTATTCATTCGGACGTCGACCTTGAGATAGGCGGCAAGGGAAATTTGACCCTCATCTCCGAAAACAATAACGGAATACATACAAAAGACGGCTTACAGGTCAAAAATCTGACGCTCTTTGTCGCTTGCAGGGACAATGCCTTAAAGGGGAATGACGGAGTCGAGATAGAGGGCGCTGATACTACGCTTATCGCATCTGGCGGAGATTGTATAAAAAGCTCAAGGAGCGACATTTCCGCAAAAGGCAACCAAAGGGGAAGCATTACTGTAAATGGCGGTACACATAATTTGTATGCCGCCTGTGACGGAATAGATGCCGCTTACAACGTAGTAATAGATGACAGCACAACAGTTCTGAATATCTATACAGATAAGTATTCAAGCTATTCAAGCGAGGTGACGGCTATTTCTTCCGACGTCAATTATATACGCTTTACGAGCGATGAGCTTTACTATTCGGTCAAGTATTATAATTCCGACACCGATTACATCTGGGTAAATGCCGAGTATCATTCGTGTGTGTCGGGTGTGGGCTTAGACTACTATTACTATTCATACCCCAAAATGCCCCAATATGCAAAGCAACAGTTTTTTATATATGAAAATGAGTCTCAGCTCGGACAGGAGGAAGAATATCTCGTGCTGTCCGAGTATATGACACAGAACGATGCCTTTGATACCTTTGCGCTGACCGCCCGTGGAAATCAGCTCTCATACTCTTGGACTAATTATACTACGGATTTTAGGGAGGGCAGCTTTGGCGGACGCGGCGGAATGGGCAGACCCGGAGGCTTCGGAGGCATGGGCGGCTTTGGCGGTATGGGTGGCTTCGGAGAAGGAAACACCGACAAAGGAGACTATTCCACTAAGGGCATTAAGGCGGCAAACGAAGTAATTATAAACGAAGGAAATATAAATATAAAATCCTATGACGATGCTATTCACGTAAACAGTGATGCTTCCCTTGAGAACGGAGAGTCTCCTCTCGGCAATCTTACTGTAAACGGAGGCAATATCACGGTCTATTCAAACGATGACGGGCTTCACGCAGACGGCGCACTTGCTCTGAAATCTGGAACAGTCACCGTGAGTAACTCTTATGAAGGCATTGAAGGTACTACAGTAAATATATCGGGTGCTTACGTTTCGGTAAATGCGAAGGATGACGGCGTAAATGCCACGACTTCTACAGGCACTGCTATCACTGTAAGCGGAGGAACTCTGTATATTTACTGCTCGGGCGACGGATTTGACTCCAACAGCCGCACGTCATATCAGGGAATAATTTTCTCGGGCGGTAATACTGTAGTTATCTCCACTTCGGGAGGCAACTCGGCTATTGATACCGAGCAGGGCTATCAGTACACAGGCGGCTCTGTTATAGCGCTTATGCCGAGAGGCGGTATGTCTAATGAGGCTACTCACTGTCAGAACTTTTCAAGTATAGGAAAAACGGCGCAGATAAGCCTGAATAGCGGTGAATATCTTGTAGTCGGTATAGGTGACACTACGGTGACCGTCAGAATGCCTGTCTCCATTTCGGCGATAGCGGTAGTGCTCGGAGACAATTCCGCAAGCGTCAGGAGCGAAAGCGCCACGGCACAGATACTTGACGGAAACGGAGTCGCCTGGCATTAAAAATCATCTTGATAAAAAAACAAAAAAGTGATATAATTTATGTAACAAATTGAAGGGAGGTGCGGATATGCGACTTCTTATTGCGGAGGACGATCCCAAGCTGCTCAAAAGCCTGATGCATATTTTTAAGCTGAATAATTATGCAACAGACGGTGTGGATAACGGTGCAGACGCCTTTGACTATGCCTTGTCGGATGAGTATGACGGATTTATCTTCGATATCATGATGCCCGAAATGGACGGTGTTACTTTGCTGAAAAAGCTTCGCTCCAAGGGAATTACCGCACCTGCGCTTTTCCTTACCGCAAGAAGTGAGATAGAGCAGAGAATAGAAGGACTTGATGCGGGGGCAGACGATTATCTTCCGAAGCCGTTTTCTACAGGCGAGCTTCTTGCCCGTGTACGCGCTATGCTCCGCAGAAAAGACAACTTTACCCCCGACCTTCTCACATTCGGCGCTATCACACTAAACCGCTCCACATACGAGCTGCTATACGGAGATAAGTCACAGGCTTTAAGCGGGAAAGAGTTTCAGGTAATGGAAATGCTGATGCAAAATAAAAACGTGATAGTTACCGCCGAACAGCTTATTACTCATATATGGGGATGGGATACGGATGTAGACACAAGCGTGATATGGGTACATATCTCCAATATCCGCAAAAAGCTCGAAGCATTATCTGCTCCCGCTTCGATTAAATTCGTTCGCAACACGGGATATCTTCTGGAGGTCAGCGTATGATATACAGACTTCAAAGAAAATTCATTCTGATCAGCGCACTCTCTGTATTGACCGTAATTACGCTTGTTTTCGGAACGATATTTGCCCTGAATCTTTCTTCTATGAACAAAAATCTTGATTTTCTTGCCGATGCCGTCTCAGATGGAGGCGGCAGATTTCCTTCGTCCTTTGGAGGAGGTCACAGACCCGGCGACAAGCCGCCCGCAGAGGACGGAAAAATTGATTTTATAACTCCCGAGACTCCGTTTGCTACCCGACATTTTACGGTTTTTTTAAACAGTGAAGGAGAGCCTGTAAGAACCAATACCGAAGCGATATATTCTATTACAGACGAAATTGCGGTGGAGTATGCAAAAAAAGCGATAGACAGCAAAAAGGAAAGAGGCTGGCTTGACAATTACCGTTATAAGATGTTTGAGACTGCGCAGGGGACAGGCGTCGTGTTTATTGACGGAAGCGTAAGACGCTCCTCGCTCGTTCAGTCTATGACTATTGCGGGCTTCGTTCTGCTCGGTTGCGCCGCACTTGTGCTTATCCTCATCGCGTTGCTTTCAAAGCGTGCGGTCAAGCCTATAGCGGAAAGCTATGAAAAGCAGAAGCAATTTATAACCGATGCCAATCACGAGCTGAAAACACCGCTTACATTGATACTTGCAAATCTTGATATCGCAGAAGCAGAGCTTGGTAAAAACGAATGGCTTGACGATATCCGCTCGGAAGGGCACAGAATGACCGAGCTTGTAAATCAGCTCGTTGCGCTCTCACGCATGGACGAGGAGGGACACAAGCTAAACATTGTAGAGCTTGCCTTCGGCAGACTTGTTTCGGATGCACTTGCCGAGTTTGAGCCTCTTGCGAGGGAGCGAGGAAAAGTGCTTTCGTCGGATATTGATAAGAATATCGTTTGTATGGGCGATGAAGCGCTTTTGTTCCGACTCGTCGGTATACTTATGGATAACGCTGTTAAATACTGTGATAACGGCGGTGAGATCAAGGTCACGCTCTCTCGGGGAAGGCGGGTATCTCTGACGGTTGAAAACACATATTCCGCCGTGGGTGAGATAGAGCTTTCGCGTCTTTTTGACCGCTTCTACAGAGCCGATAAAGCAAGAAAATTCACAGGCGGCTACGGAGTCGGTCTCTCTATGGCAAAGTCAATAGCGGAAAAGCACAAGGCTGAGCTTTTGGCATATAAAAAGGACAGCACACATATCGGCTTTAAGCTCCTGATATAAGACTTTTCAGGACTTAATTGCAGGAAAAAGGACTGAGTTGATTTGGAAAAAATTCAACTCAGTCCAAGCTTTTTAGATACACAAAGCTTTTTGTTCTACGTTTCATTTTGATTTACCACAGGGATAAGCACCTCAAGTGGTGCAAACATTGGTGTGCGCGAAGTCTTTTCGGCATTACAGAAAATTCACAGGTCAGCTTTTTTACCTAACCTACCGAAGAAACGAAAGCTGAGCGGCCAGACTGTGCCGGCAGTGATCACTACCAAGCAATAACGGATAGCGCGCGCTATCATATGTCCTTGACACAGGGCATCAAGAGGCGCTCTTGTTCCTTCCTTGACTATAAGAACCGCCACCAGCCCCAGAACGACCTTTAAAATCTGTGCCCACCAAATTGCATCG
>SVQV01000173.1 GCA_015065175.1 Oscillospiraceae bacterium
ATATAAGAATTATAAGAAAACAGATGGGCAAGGACGAATATCTGATGCACTTTCTTTATGCGATAGGCGATGCTGTTGATGAAAGAGAGGGAGCGGCGTTTCTCGGAAATCTGTATGATAAGGATGTTATTACCGAGAGAGAATACGTATTACTTTGCAGTACGATATCAAATGCTACGCTCGGAAAGCTTACACCTACAGCAAGAAATACTGTAAGAGCCGACATTTTACGGCATATAATACTTAGACTTATGAAGTAAAATAAAAAGAAGACAAAACGTTTTTTGGACGAAAGGAGAAAACAGATGATTTGTAACAAGTGTGGAAAGAACAATGCAGAATTTTACTACAAACAGACGGTAAACGGTCAAACTCAGGAATATGCTTTATGTTCGCATTGTGTTGAAGAACTCAGGAAAAATGGAGAACTTAATATAAAACTTCCGTTTTTGTTTGAAGATTACGGAACGGGATTTATAAACGATGGTATGTATGGCATAAATGATCTGATAGGTTTTCCTTTTGCGTCAAAAAAGAAGCATATTGCCGAGAAAAAGAAGTGTACGCTGTGCGCTTCTACCTTTGATGAATTGGTAAAGCAAGGCAAGGTTGGCTGTGCGAAATGTTACGAGGTCTTTGCTGAGGAATTAGAAAAGAGTATTGAGAATATTCACGGAAAGGCTCGTTATGCCGGAAAGAGAAACAAAAAATACAGCACAGATACTGAAACAAAAGAGGATGAAGTATCTGTTTTGGAAAAAGAGCTTGCCGATGCCATAATAAATCAAGAGTTCGAGAAAGCGGCAGTAATTCGTGATAAGATACGCGATTTAAAAGACGGCAAAAATAAGGAAATATAATAGGAGGGATACAGTATGGCTTGGTACAATACTATCGGAAAAGAAAACGACGTTGTTATAAGCTCGAGAGTCAGATTCGCAAGAAATATTGCGGACTATCCCTTTGGAACAAGGCTTGACGAGACCTCTTGCAGAGAAATAATCGAAAAGGTTACAGCTGCTCTCGGAAACACTTTTAAGGTGACTGATATAAAAAATATATCACAGATCGAAAGCGCGGCTTTGGTTGAAAAACACTATATAAGCCGTGAGCTTGCAAAAAGTCAAAATCCTCGTGTTTTACTGACGAATGATGAAAAAGACGTATCCGTTATGGTGTGCGAGGAGGATCACATAAGATTACAGTGCATTATGTCGGGGCTTTCGCTTGATGAAGCTTACAAAAATGCCTGTATATATGACGATATTCTTGACGACAATCTGAATATAGCCTTTGATGAGAAGCTTGGATATTTAACCCATTGTCCGACAAATCTTGGGCTTGGTATGAGAGCATCTGTAATGATGTTTTTACCCGCACTTACAATGACGCGCTCTATGGAAAAGCTTTCGATCCAGCTATCTAATCTTGGATTGACCGTTCGCGGTATGTACGGCGAGGGCTCGAATCCCGACGGCTGTCTTTACCAGATATCGAACAGAGTAACAATGGGAGTTACAGAGGAAGAAACACTCAAGAAGATAAACGATATAGTAAAACAAATATGCGAAAAAGAAAGACGCGCAAGAGAGGTTATAAAGAGCGATAATTATTGTGCCATCGCAGATAAGATCGGACGTGCGTACGGTGTTTTAAAGTATGCTCGGATAATCAGCTCAAAAGAATTTATGCAGCTATTCTCAAGCGTTAGATTAGGAATAGCTTTAGGCATTATAAATGATCTCACTTATGAAAAAATGGGAGAAGTAATGATAGGAGTTTTGCCCGCGAATTTGATTATAAATAACGGCGGAAAGTCTATCAGCGATTATGAGAGAGACGTATTGCGCGCTGATTATTTGAGAAAAGAAATAGGATAAAAAACCACAGAGGAATAATACGGAAAGGAGTTTTGTTGTATGAATAACAGATTTACACAGTCAGCTCAGAATGCGCTTAACGGCGCTTTAGAATATGCAAGGAGCCTTGGACATACTTATATCGGAAGTGAGCATATACTTCTCGGTCTATTGTCGGAAAATGACAGTATAGCCTCAAAGCTTCTTGAAAACCGCTCGGCATCGTTCGATGCTACGGTAAATATGATAAAGGAAATATCGGGAGAGGGCGAAAAAACTGAGGTTTCCGCCGCCGATATGACTCCGAGAACAAAAAAGATAATCGAATCGTCTGCATATCAGGCGATGAGGCTCGGTCAGAATTATATAGGAACAGAGCATCTGCTTTTGGGGCTTCTTTCGGAATCTGATTGCGTTGCGGTAAGGATATTATCTGCCCAGGGCGTGAATCTGAATGAGCTCGCAAATGATTTGATTGCATATATAAGGGGCGTTGACGAAAACAAGGGCGAAGATATTAAAGCTTCCGACATAAAAAACGGAGACGCAGGTAAATATAACAAATCTAAAGGCAATCTTAAGGATGCTCCTACTTTAAAGCAGTACGGCAGAGACCTTACTGCTATGGCGAAAGAGGGTAAGCTTGACCCAATTATCGGCAGAGACGTTGAAACACAGCGGGTTATACAGATATTGTCAAGAAGAACGAAAAATAATCCCTGTCTTATAGGTGAGCCCGGTGTAGGTAAGACTGCAGTTGCAGAAGGCTTGGCGCAGAGAATAGCCGAGGGCAACGTGCCTGAAACGCTTGTTAATAAAACGCTTGTAACACTTGATATATCGGGAATGATAGCGGGTGCAAAATACAGGGGTGAATTCGAAGAAAGACTCAAGAACGTTATGGCTGAGGTCTTGAAGGATTCAAATATTATTTTGTTTATAGACGAGATACACACGATAATAGGCGCCGGTGCAGCTGAGGGTGCTGTTGACGCTGCAAATATTTTGAAGCCTGCACTTGCAAGGGGCGAAATGCAGGTTATCGGTGCTACGACAATCGAGGAATACAGAAAGCATATAGAAAAGGATTCGGCGCTTGAGAG
>SVQV01000174.1 GCA_015065175.1 Oscillospiraceae bacterium
ATTGAATTTTCAAGCAGCTCTTTAAGAACCGATGCAGGTCTGTCAACTACCTCTCCTGCGGCAATGAGGTTGGCTACCTCAAAGCTCAATACATTAATTTTACCCATTTTTCTCTCCGAATTTTATGTTTACTTTAAGAATTATGCTCTAATTCCTTTTTTATTTCAAAAATTATGTTCATAGCTTCTATAGGAGTAAGAACATTGATATCCAATTTACGAAGTCGGTCGGCAATATCTCTCGCCTGATTATCGTACAGAGCGGAAAGCATATCTATAGGCTCATCTTGCGAAGGTAACCTTTCTTCTTTCTGATGAGCAGGCATTAAGCTATGCTCTCCCGATTCTATGCTCGAAAGTATCTCTCTTGCACGCTTTACTATATCGCTCGGTACACCTGCCAGCTTTGCTACCTCTATGCCGTAGCTCTCGTCTGCCGCGCCTCTGACGATACGGCGCAAAAAGGTCAATGTGTCCCCTTTTTTCTTTGCAGTGATATTATAATTCACTATGCCCTCATACTCGTTTTCCATTGTTGTAAGCTCGTGATAATGAGTGGCAAACATAGTTTTCGCTTTTATCTTGGTATTTGTGTATTCAACGACGGCGCGCGCAATGCTCATTCCGTCATAAGTGCTTGTGCCACGTCCTACCTCGTCATATATTATAAGTGACTGCGAAGTAGCACGCTTCACAATGTCGGCAACCTCGCTCATTTCAAGCATGAAGGTGGACTGTCCCGATGCCAAGTCATCAGACGCACCTACACGGGTAAATATTTTATCTACTATTCCTATTTTCGCTTCTGACGCGGGAACATAAGAGCCGATCTGAGCCATAAGAACTATAAGGGCGACCTGCCGCATATATGTAGATTTTCCTGCCATATTCGGTCCCGTGATAAGCATAAGACGCTGGTCTGATGAGTTAAAGTATGTATCGTTTGGAACAAAATAGCTGTCCGAAACGTATTTTTCAACAACGGGGTGTCTGCCGCCTTTTATTTCAAGGTTTTTGGAATTTGAAATCTCGGGGCACACGTAATTATTCTTTGCCGCTACCTCTGCAAGAGAGAGATAAGTGTCTATTTCGGCAATGGCGGAAGCTGTTTCCTGTATTCTCGATGCTTCCTTTGCAATAGCAGAACGTATATCCTTGAAGACGGCAAATTCAAGCGCACAAAGCTTATCCTCCGCACCGAGAACAGTAGACTCCATATCCTTTAATTCCTGCGTTATATATCTCTCGCAATTGGCAAGAGTCTGCTTTCTTATATATCTGTCGGGGACCTGATCCATAAAGGCTTTTGTGACCTCTATATAATAGCCGAAAACCTTGTTGTATCCGACTTTAAGGGGCTTTATACCCGTCGCCTGCTTTTCCTTTTCCTCTATCTCACGTACCCAGTCCTTTCCGTTCTCATGGATTGTTCTGAGATAGTCGATGTCGGGATTGTATCCGTCCTTTATCATTCCGCCTTCCCTTAAGGAGAAAGGTGGATTTTCCGAGATAGAATTATCGAGCAATTCAAAAACATCCGAAAGGACGTCTAATTTTGAATACATCTGACTTATATTCTTGCCGCTTCCGTTCAAAATCATTTCTTTGATTTCGGGCAGGCAGGAAATGCTCTGACAAATTGCGCGCAGGTCTTTTGCGTTTGCGGTTTCATAAACCACCTTTGCCATAAGGCGCTCGAGGTCCAATATCTGCGAAAAGCGCTCGCGCAGCTCTTCCCTTAAAATCATATCGGAAACGAAATCGCTTACTGCATTCTGACGTGAAATTATGGTGCAGGGATTCAAAAGCGGCTTTACTATCCAATTTCGCAAAAGGCGGGTGCCCATTGAGGTTTTTGTTTTATCAAGCACCCACAGAAGTGAGCCTTTTTTGTCCTTTGAGCGCATTGTCTCGGTCAATTCGAGATTTCGACGGGTGTTCAAGTCAAGCTCTACGAACTGACCGTCTGTATAAATATTAAGAGTTTTAACAAAAGAGGTGTGACACATCTGTGTCTGCTCTATGTAGCCCATAATGGCACCGACCGCCTTCAATGCGACAGAATCGGCTTTTGCAGCTTCGTCGCTTCCAAAAGCATCTATTACACGCGAAAAGCTTTCGGCAGAATCAAAGAGATCCGCCCTTTTATCCGCAATAAGACAGTCAACACGGTTTTTCAAAAAGGAAGATATTTCTCCGCAATTCTCTTTTGCGATATTCATTATAAGCTCTCTTGGGAAATAAATACCAAGCTCGTTCAAAACTCGCCCATATACATTATCACCCGAAATATGTGTCGCAAAGACCTGACCTGTCGATACATCGGCAAAGCACAGTCCCACGCCGTCCTGAGCAAAATAAAGCGTACATAAAAAGTTGTTTTTGCCGTCATTTAAAAGCTCGCCGTCGGTAACGGTTCCGGGAGTAACGACACGTATTACCTCACGCTTTACAAGACCTTTTGCCGCGGAGGGATCCTCGGTCTGCTCACAAACAGCAACCTTGAAGCCATTTTCCACAAGTCTGCCGATATATAAGTCGCTCTTGTGAAAAGGAACTCCGCACATAGCGGCTCGGTATCCGTCACCGCAGTCTCTGCTTGTGAGCGTAAGCTCAAGCACACGTGAAGCGACCACGGCATCCTCATAAAACATCTCAAAAAAATCGCCGAGACGGTAAAAAAGAATATAATCCTTGTACTCCTTTTTTACATCAAGATACTGCTGCATCATAGGAGTAACAGTTATTAAATCCTCTATTCTTTCAACAATTTTATCATTGTTACGCGGCATAATAACTCCTTAAACGTAAATTTATGCTCTGTTGTTTTCTGATTTCGTTTTTATTTCTTGCTCGAGCAAGCCGACGAACAGCTTGAACAGTCGTGAGTACAGGGGCGCTCACCGAAAACATAGAAGTTTATTTCGGAATTCACATCGTTCATAAGCTTGTTTACGGCTT
>SVQV01000175.1 GCA_015065175.1 Oscillospiraceae bacterium
TTACGAGCTCGCACGCCTTGATCTTGAATTCCTTGCTGTACGTTCTTTTCATGGACTCACCTCTTTAAGTTAATTATATCATTAACTCTTCGTTTTGTCCATTTTTATTGTACAACTTTCAATTATTCATTATTCATCATTCATTATTCATCATTCATTATTTATTATTCCCTATAACAAGGAAAAAGTCCTTCACCCTTGCGGCAAGCTCACGGAGGTCTCTGTATATTTGTCCTCTGTAGCTGCGCAGGTCGGCGGGAACTCCGTATGCGTCAAGCCCGAGACTGTCGGCTATATAGAGCGCCCTGTATAAGTGGTATTTCTGAGTTACTATTATAATTTTTTCAGCGCCGAATACCTCTTTTGCCCTCTGTACGCTTTCGTAGGTGGAAAAGCCCTCGTAATCGCTGTCTATCTCGTCCGAGGAAACTCCGAGTTCAAGCGCGAGCCTTTTCATTGCCGTGACCTCGTCATAGCTTGTTCCCGCGCGGTCTCCGCTCAAAAGGAGCTTGTCAGACACGCCGATCAAAAAGGTCTCTGCTCCGACCGAGACTCTGTCATGGAGCATATCGCTCGGGCTTCCGTCTGAACGCAAGCCGCACCCGAGGACTAAAATATAATCGGCGTCAAGCTCGGAAAGCTGATCGCTCTCTAAAATTCTCGGAGAGGCAGTACCAACCACAGAAGCGTTTATGCAAACTATAGTTAGCAAAAAGACAAGAAGCAGCACTCCGCCCGCAAGAAGAATTCTTTTAAGCTTTTTCAAGGTCATCCCTCCTTACCGCTTCGATAAAGTTGAAAATTGAAAGTTACTGAGCTATGCCCTCAAGAACGAACGCAGAGGAAAAGCTGAGGGCAATTCCGTCTGTGCCTGCCTGTGCTATCTTTATTTCGTCGTTTTCATCTGGCAGCTCTATCAAAAGGGTATCGTTTGAGATAAATTCGGTGTCGGTCTTTTTATCATTTACATAGACTCGGCTGAATTCCGTAAAGCCCTCGCCGTGAATGTAGAGCTTATCCGCTATGGCGGAGACGGAATTGATCTTTATTTCGTCAACGCCCATTCTCATATCCTTGCGCTCATAACGCTCTTTGCCCGAATAGCAATAGCCTTCGCCGTAAAGAATATCGTATTCTATAGCCTTAAGATGCCCGTCATATTCCTCGCTGTCGCTCTGCGAATATGCCATATGAAGCTTATTTATGTTTCCTATGCGGTAGCCGAGCGACTCAAAAACGAAGGAGGAAAGCTGATATGCCTCTAAATCTTTTGCATCCTCTTTGGCGATATCGGCATTGTAGTTGTTCCAGATAACGTATTCTGTCGTGAAAATATTTCCGTGTGAAAGCTGCTCGTCCGAAATTTCAAGACCTGGCAGGTGGTCGCCGTAAAGAACCAAAACAGTCGGCTCATCAAACGAGGAAAGAGCGCTTATAAGCGCGCCGACAAAGGCGTCCGTCTCGCTTATCTGGTTAGCATGGTACTCAAATGCGATAGCTTCCTTTTCGTCCTCCATGCCGCTTATTTTAATTTTCTGTGTTTCGTCAATTACCTTTCTCGGATATTTTCCGTGTCCCTGTACCGACACGGCATATATAAAGTCGGAGCTGTCTGTAGAATTAAGCGAATTGAATATCTGCGAGGTAAGAATTGCATCCTTCGCCCAGCCGAGCGGGTTTTCCTCGACATTCTGCATATATTCAAGAGGTGTATAGGTATCAAAGCCTAAATTAGCGTATACCTCATGTCTGTCATAAAACGAGCCGTTATGGTTATGGATAGCGTGCGCGGTATATCCAAGCTCAGCAAGAAGATAGGGCATACTCTCGCAAGCGGTATCGGACAAAACCGTTTTATAGGGATACTCTCCCGCGCCGAAATGCGAAATGTTCATTCCCGTAATGATTTCAAACTCGGTGTTTGCAGTACCTGCGCCGAGCGAGGGCACGGAAAGAAATGCCGAGGGATAATTCTTTTTAAGAGATGAAAAAACAGGAACAGGGTCGCTTGAAAATTCAAGCTCCTTTAAATACTTAACATCATAAAACGCTTCAAGCTGTAAAAATATAATGTTCGGTCTAAGCTCTGTTTCAATACCGTCCTCTCCCGAAAGAGAGAGGATCTCGTTTACCTTTTCTTCACTGTAGTCCTCGGTCTTTTCTATTCCTCGGTCAATAACGCTTCGTGAAAAGCAATAGGCGAAGCCGTAGGTCTCGTAGTCCTCGGCTAAATTGCCGAAATCCTCGGGAAGCATCTCACGCGCGCTCGCATAGCTTGTGATCAAGGAGACAGAAAGGAAGAATGCGCCTAAAATGGGAAGTATTCTCTTATATCTGACCTTGTGGCGAGGCATATTTCTCCACACCCACACGGAAAGGAAAATAAAGGCAACGGCGGCAATACAAATAAGAATTATCTGCCACACATTGAGATATATTCCGATAATACCCCATACCGAGTCAAGCAATGCTATGTCGATAAAGCCGATAGGTGTAATTCTGTAGCCTAAGACAACGAAGTTTGCTATTCCGAGCGCAAGCCATAAAGCCGAGATAACAAAGAACGGCACGTGCTTGTTCGAAAAAAGCAAAGCAAAGCAGAGCGTGAACATTATTATAAGCACGTTATACAAATATATATGAGGGCTGAGAAAAACATATTTCACAGCCTCAAAAAGAGAGCGTCGGCAGAGTATTTCTATAAAGAAGCAAAGAATTACCGAATATATCAGATAAAACGAGAGCGTATGCTCTTTTATATATCCGTCTGCCCTTTGAAGAAACGCCTTGAGCCTTTGTATATTCTTTTCCTTACGTTCCATATTCTGCCTTTCTGATTTTTGTTTTCAAATTTTGATTTGTCGGTGTGGGCGACGCCTTTGGGCATAACCACAAGCAAAAAGGATTTTTATATATTTTATCTTTAAGAACAGACATTTCGCAAT
>SVQV01000041.1 GCA_015065175.1 Oscillospiraceae bacterium
TGAAGGTTATCCGATAGTTTACGGACGTATTCCGCTTATGCTTCTTGAGCGTTGCTATATGAAAGAGAATTTCGGATGTAAAAAATGCGGAAAGTGCGAGCTTGCCGACAGAAAAGGGATCAAGTTCCCTCTTATCCGTGAATACAAGCACCGCAATCTGCTCTTAAACAGCAGTATCACATATATGGGTGACAAAAAGGGACTTCTTGCACAGTACAATATAAGAGGCGGTCATTTCATTTTCACGACCGAGAGCGGCGAGGAATGTAAAAAGGCGGTCTCTACGTACAAAAAAGGCGAAGCACTTCCCGCAAAATCAATAAGAAGAATACCTAAATAAAAGGAACGGCTTATGGAAAATAAATTTGACCAAGGAGAATTGAAGATAGTTCTCGCCTCGGCATCTCCGAGGAGAAAAGAGATATTGACAAATTCAGGCTTTAAATTTGAAATAATCACATCAGATGTGGACGAAAGCCTCCCTTCAGGGACAACGGCTACCGATGCGGTTTCCATGCTTTCCGCAAGGAAAGCAGAGGCAGTGCGCAAAATTTGCGGAGATGAAGTGCTGATAATCGGCTCCGACACTCTGCTTGAGCATGAGGGAGAGCCTCTCGGCAAGCCGAAGGATGAGTCTGATGCAAAAAGGATACTTATGTCATTATCAGGCAAACGCCATTTCGTACACACGGGCGTCGCCCTTTGCTATAAAGGAAAAAGCATTGTCTCGCACGACAGCACCGCCGTATATATGAAGCCATATACCGAAAAAGAAGCTACAGATTACATAAAAACAGGCGAATGTATGGACAAGGCGGGAGCGTATGCGATCCAAGGAATAGGCGCGGCTCTTGTAGAAAAAACGGAGGGCGAATTTGACACTGTGGTGGGCTTCCCTTCCAAGCTGTTTTTAAAGATGCTTGCGGAGATTACAAAATGAGAAAGAACGAAAAAAGAGAGAGACTCCAAAAAATCGAGCAGCTTCTTTCCGAAATGTACCCCGATGCGAAATGCTCGCTTGAATTTGACGGTGACCCGTGGAAGCTTCTTATTATGGGACGTCTGTCTGCTCAATGCACCGATGAAAGAGTAAATATCGTATGCAAAGAGCTTTTCAAACGCTTCCCTACTGCCGAAGAAATGGCAAACGGCGAGCTATCCGAAATAGAGGAGCTTGTAAAGCCCTGCGGTCTTTATCATATGAAAGCCAAGAGCATAAAAGAGGCGTCGCAGATGCTTGTCAGTGAATATAACGGTATTCTTCCCGACACTATGGAGGAGCTTTTGCGCTTCTCGGGAGTTGGAAGAAAGATAGCAAACCTCCTGCTCGGAGATATATTCCATAAGAGCGCAATAGTTACGGACACTCACTGTATCCGCATATGCGGCAGATTCGGTATGTATCCCGAAAGCGAGAAAAATCCTTACAAGATAGAAAAGATACTCACGCCTCTTGCAACACCCGAGACATCGAGCGATCTATGCCACAGACTTGTTCTCTTCGGACGTGACATCTGCTCCGCGCGTTCACCAAAATGTGACGAGTGCAGAATAGGAGAAAACGGACTCTGCGAGCATAGAAACAAAGAGAAGGCAAAAGAAAAAAAGTAAAATAGCAGAAGGTTTTAAATGGAAAAGCTTAAGATTGAAAAACCGATAATCGTAGAAGGAAAATACGATAAAATTACGCTTTCCTCAATTTTAGACGCGCATATAATAACGACAGGCGGATTTTCTCTTTTTAATAAAAAGGAGACTCTGTCACTTATTAAAAAGCTCGGAGAAAAGCACGGAATAATCCTGCTCACCGACAGCGACGGAGGGGGCAGACAGATACGCTCATACATAACTTCGGCTCTGCCCAAGGATAAAATAATACAGCTTTACATTCCGCAAATAGAGGGTAAGGAAAGGCGCAAAAAGACCGCATCAAAGGCCGGGCTTTTAGGTGTCGAGGGAATGGACACGGAAATCCTTTACAAGCTTTTTCTCCCCTTCTCGTCCGATGCGCCTCTTGAAAATGTCGGCGGAATAACGAAAAATGATTTTTATTTTGACGGACTTTCGGGCGGCGAGGGCAGTAAAGAAAAACGTCTCTTACTTGCGAAGGCGCTTTCCCTGCCCGATGATATGAGCGCAAACGCTCTGCTTGAAGCGATAAATCTGCTTATCAATAAAGAAACATACGATGAGCTTATAAAAACGCTGTCGGAAAGCAATTCTGACAACTAATATTTACATTTTACGGAGGCTTTATGCTTACACATTCTTTCTATGGTGCAAAACATCTTTCAACCTTGCGACTGCACCCCGAGAACAAACCTATAAAGACCTTGGGTGAGCTTTTTTACGTGCTTCTCTCCTGTTGGTCCAAGGAAACGGCTGACCCCGAGCAAAACGGAGAATGGAACAGGGCAAACGTTACGGCGGGACAGAGCGACGTTTCCTCTATGCTCGTATTTGATATGTTTGGCGGCAGTATTCACAAGACCGAGCTTGACGGCAGAGCGCACTACTTCAACAAGATAAGCGGAAATGTAATAGATATAACGAGAGAACAGTACGAAATAGCAAAAATTCCTGTTTCCTATGATAAAAACGAGGAAATTTCCCGAAGCAGTTTAGCATCCGACGAAGAACGTGCCGAGCGCTACAAGCTGCTTCTAAAAAGAATTTCGGAATATTTAAGCTGATAAAGAAAAGGAGATTAAAGATATGCTTACACTTGAAAAAGGCAGACCGACGGACGAAAGCGGCAGAGAAGAAAGAGAGATACGCACTTACGATTTTCTCGATGCTTTGAATGTGGAATATGAAAGAGTTGATCACGAATGTGCTATGACTATGGAGGATTGCGCCGAAATAGATAAAGTATTAAACGCTATGACCTGCAAAAATCTGTTTCTCTGCAACAGGCAGGAAACTCAGTTTTATCTTTTAATGATTCCCGCGGACAAGGTATTCAAGACAAAATTCCTTTCTGCGCAGTTAGGTGTTGCAAGGCTCTCGTTCGCAAATGAAAACCATATGCTTGAATTGCTTGATATCACCCCCGGCTCTGTCAGCGTTATGGGACTTATGAACGATAAGGAATATAAGGTATCGCTCGTCATTGACCGTGATGTGCTTTCCTCCGAATATATAGGACTCCACCCCTGCAAGAACACAACAAGCCTGAGAATTAAGACCGACATTCTTATGGAAAAGGTGATCCCCGCATTGAAGCACTCGCCTACAATTGTAGATTTACCTACTGTTATTGAAGAAGAATAAATTTATATTATACTTAATATATAAAGTAGAAGAGAATTTCTCATTTTTCCGGAATTTCTCTTCTCTTTTTCTGTTTTCAAAAAAAAAATAAAATTTTTTTCAAAAAGCTATTGACAAATGGATTTTCATCTGCTATAATATAGTCACAACCGATAATGATAATCATTACTGATAAGGAGAAAAAAGAATGAGGTACTCACATCAAAGAGAACTCATTCGTGAAAATGTAAAGGGACGGTTTGATCATCCGACGGCGGATATGGTTTACGAATCGGTGAGACAGTCAGAGCCTACAATAAGTCTTGGCACAGTGTATCGCAATCTGAAGCAGCTTTCCGAGGACGGCTCAATAGATACTCTTGAGACTGTTGATAAGAAGATCCATTATGACGGGCGCACGGATCCGCATATACATTTTATATGTCAGGAGTGCAACGACATATTTGATTTTCTTCTTCCCTTACAAGCCCCGAAGGAGTTATCAGACGCAGGCTTTTCGGTATCATCCGAAAAATGCGTGTATTACGGCGTGTGTGACGCCTGTAACAAGTAAAAATTGCGGTTATTCCGCTAAAAAATTAAAAATTATAAATTATTTAAGGAGATTTTATTATGAAAAAGTTTGTATGTTCTGTATGCGGTTATGTTCACGAGGGAGATGCTGCTCCCGAAAGATGCCCCCAGTGCAAGGTTCCTGCTGAAAAGTTCAATGAGGTAAAAGAAAACGAAAGAACTTGGGCAGCTGAGCACGTTGTAGGCGTAGCTAAGGGCGCTCCCGAAGCTATCCTCGAAGGCCTTCGCGCCAACTTCATGGGCGAATGCACAGAGGTCGGTATGTATCTCGCTATGGCAAGAGTTGCTCACAGAGAAGGCTATCCCGAGATCGGTCTCTACTGGGAAAAGGCAGCATATGAGGAAGCAGAGCACGCTGCAAAGTTCGCAGAGCTTCTCGGCGAAGTCGTAACAGACTCCACAAAGAAGAACCTCGAAATGAGAGTTGAAGCTGAAAACGGCGCAACACTCGGCAAGTTCGAGCTTGCAAAAATGGCTAAAGAGCTTAACCTCGACGCTATCCACGACACAGTTCACGAAATGGCAAGAGACGAGGCTCGTCACGGCAAGGGCTTTGAAGGCTTGCTTAAGAGATACTTTAACTAAGTCTGCAAAACAAATAGACACATATACACGACTATTGACTTAGGCTAATACTTACTCAGAGCCATCGCCTGAAAAGCGATGGCTCTGAACTACAATATCCCCTATAAAAGGAGATTATATCTAAAAGTATTTTAGCGGCATTGAAGCACGCGAGCAGATAGATTTTCAAAACGGCATAGAAATAACAAGATACAAAGAACATTCCTTTTCAATATACGAAAGTGAAGTTGACGGAAGCGAATGTGAGCTTGAAATAAATGTTATAGTCGATGGTGTTGGTCTTGAATTTAATATTGATATCGTAAAAAATGATCTCGGTTTCGGAATATATGAATTTGATTTTGACAAATAATATATCGAAGCCGCATTATAATGATCCATTGCAATAAACCACTTAATCCAAATCAATCAAAGAGCGGTTATGAATATGATCCCGAGCTTGGAGATCCCGATAACGGAATCGCTCCCGGTACACCTTGGGAAGAAGTTCCCGAAGATTTCGAGTGTCCCGTTTGCGGTCTCGGCAAGGACGCTTTTGAAGCAGAAGAATAATTCAATTCGTTTTATACGGCAAAAGCTTGAGCCCTTCGCTTATTTATAAGCCTTGGGCTCAATTTTTTGTTTATCTTCCTCTTAATTCTTGACAATAAAGCAAAGTTGTATTATAATGAAAACAATATATTTAAATTTGGGGGAGAAGCAGTATGAAATTCAAAATTGATAATTCATATTTATTGGCTTGCTTTAAAGATTTAGTAGAAGCACCGAGTCCTTCGGGATATTGTGAAAAGCTCCGTCCCGTGATTGAGCGTTATGCATCCGAGCTTGGATTTTCGATCACATATGATAACAAGGATACGCCTTATCTTTGGGTAGACGGTGAGGACAATTCAAAAACCGTGATGCTCAGCGCACACGCCGACACTGTCGGTCTTGTCGTATATAATATTGACGGTGACGGTAAAATCCGCATCAATCCTATCGGCGGTATCAATCGTGCGACCTTGGACGGTGAGAGCGTTACTATTCATACGCGTGACGGTAAGGAATATACAGGACTTATACTTTGTCGTTCGCATTCCACACACGCGTTCCTGGATGCGCTGACGATGGAGAGAAGCACCGAAAATCTTATAGTAATTTTAGACGAGCGAGTTTCCACCAAAGCGGAGGTTGAAGCCCTCGGAATTCGTCGCGGAGACTATATTTCTGTCGATCCTCGTTGTCAGATAACGGAGAACGGTTTTGTAAAATCTCGCTTTATCGACGATAAGGCGGCAATTGCCTGCTGCTTCTCTGCACTGAAATATATGAAAGAGCATGATCTTCGTCCAAAATACCGTACACTTTTCTCTTTCCCGTATTGGGAAGAAATGGAGATTGGCGCCGCTTATCTGCCCAAGGAGGTTTCCGAATTTGTTGCCGTTGATATCGGACTTATAAGCCCGAACACCTCGGGAAATGAATATTCGGTATCTATTTGCGCAAAGGATGCACAGCTGCTGTATGACTATGAACTGACCAACAGACTTATCTCTTATGCCGAAAAGGCAGAATGTGACTATGCTGTTGACGTTTATTTACGTTACGGCAGTGATGCCAATGCCGCCCGCAAGGCGGGAAATGATGTGCGTGCCGCTCTCTTCGGAATGGCGGTATACGGAAGCCACGGAATGGAGCGCACACACATTGACGGTCTTTGCAATACTGCCAATCTTTTGCTCGCATACGTATTAGATATATAAAATTGAATTGAGGTTTCACTTATGTTATTCAGATCACACAGAGGTGGAGTTTATTATGCGCCTGAGAACACTATACCCGCTTTCCGTTCAGCCTTGTCACTCGGCTATGACCAGATAGAGACAGACCCCCAGCTTACAAAGGACGGAGAAATAATCCTTTTGCATGACTCAACGTTAAACCGCACCTGCCGACTTCCCGACGGCTCGCCGCTTACAGAAACAATGTACGCATGCGATATGACCTACGATGAAATTTCACGTTTTGATGCGGGAATATTCAAGGGTGAGCAATTCAAAGGCACTCGCGTGCCAAAGCTTTCCGAGCTTCTTGAACTTATGGACGGCTCCGGCATTTTGCTTGATCTTGACAAAAGAATATCTACAGATAATCTTGAAGTGCTTACCGATTTAGTGAAAAAATATAACGTACCTATAGAATTCAGCTGTAAGGATATTGAACGAATAAAGCGTGTCCTCGAATTGATGCCAAATGCATTTATAAACTACGACGGAGTAAACACCGAAGAAGCGCTGAAGGAAATAAGAGAAATCGTACCGCGTGAAAAGCTCTCGGTCTGGGTATATCTCGACAAGCCCAATTTTGCATGTCTTACCGACCGCGACAAAGCCTCTCAGGAAGTCTGCACGCGCGTAAAAAAATATGCTTCGCTCGGCATAGCAAACATAAATTGCGCCGAAGACGTATATGAAGCTATAATGTTCAACCCCGATATTGTTGAAGTGTAAAAATCAAATAAAAAAGGAAAATTTTCATTGACATTAACCGGATTTTTTGATATAATTTATTATGCCATTTTAAGCAAAGCTATTTGTAAACATTATACTTTACATTTATTATATGCAAGAGGAATTTTATGAAGTGGGAATATTTAAGAGAAGAAGAATTTAAGCCGGCAATTGAAAAATCGGGCGGGCTTTGTGTTATGTGCCTTGGTTGTATCGAAAAGCACGGTCAACACCTTCCCGTAGGAACAGATTCGCTCAAGGGTGACAAAATAGTAGAGCTTGCCTCCGAGCGTGCCGGAGTTGTGATGTTTCCAACGACAATGTGGCTGGGCGATGTTGTATCAAGCCATGCCGTGGACGACCCCGAAGCAATAGGAAAACACGGATTTATCGGCATCAATCCTCACACTCTCCTTACGGTTTTGGAGGAGCTTTGCGATGAAATCGCAAGAAACGGATTCCGGAAAATACTGTTGTGCGCTTCCCACGGCGGTAATAACGGACTTCTCTCGTATTTTTTGCGCTCACAGTGTTATAAGAAAAAGGGCTATGCCACAATGTCTTGTAAGGCATATGATCTTGCCTCACAGTTAACTCCCTCCAACATACTTAAGGAGGCAGAGCGCGACCCCGAATATTTTTCTATGCTTACAAAAGAAGATTATGATACATTAAAACGTTTTTCAAGCCCCGACACCGTATTCGGACACGCTTGCTTTGGCGAGACGATGTTGATATACGGAACTTATCCCGATCTTGTGGCTCCCGAAAGATTTGAGGCGGAGAGCGGACTTTCTACCCATCGCGCAGATTACCTCAACAAACTGGGGGTCAGTTACGGATATTCGTGGGCTTCCAATTTTCCCAATTCCTATTCCGGCACAGCGCCTATAGGCTGTTCCAAAACTCTTGGTGATGCAGCAGTGAAGATGTCTGTTGATAGACTTACGAAAATCTTCGAAGCAATAAGAGATGACGAGGAATGTGTAAAAATGGCAGAGGATGCCTTGCCCTGCTGATAATGAATAAAACAGAGCAATATCAAACCGATTTGCGTCGGAATGGTATTGCCTTTTGTTTTTTCTTTGCCGAGATATTATTTACCTGTTCAGTTCATTGCTCCTCTTTTTTCAACTGTCTTTATAATCTTCCGACATTAATTTTATTATGTTTTTTGAAAAGCATTGATTTTATATGAGTATTATGATATACTATACTAAAAATTAAGTTATTGGAGGCATTTATGCTGTCTTTTGAATGTGATTATAACATGGGAGCACATCCGAAAATTCTGGAGGCACTTGTGAAAACCAATATGGAGGCGTGTCAGGGATACGGCTCCGATATTTACACCGAGCGTGCAAAGGAAAAAATCCGCAAGCTTTGCGGACAGGAGGGCGCAGATGTTCATTTTCTCGTAGGAGGCACACAGACGAACAGAATAGTTATCGATTCTGTGCTGAAAAAATATGAGGGCGTAATTGCCGCAACCACGGGACACATCAACGGACACGAAGCTGGCGCTATTGAGGCATCGGGTCACAAGGTGCTGACACTGCCAGGCTATGACGGCAAGCTTCGCGCAAGTGATGTGGAAAAGCTTCTTTCGGACTTTTACAGTGACCGTGCGCACGAGCATATGGTTTTTCCCGGAATGGTTTACATATCCCACCCGACCGAATACGGCACGCTTTACACGCTTAATGAGCTTACCGAGCTTTCCGAGCTGTGCCGCCACCATTCTCTGCCACTCTATCTTGACGGTGCGCGACTCGGTTACGGACTTATGAGCTGTGACACCGACGTTTCTCTTGTGGATATCGCGAGACTTTGCGATGTTTTTTATATTGGCGGCACCAAGGTCGGAGCGCTCTGCGGTGAAGCGGTTGTATTTACGCATAACAATGCTCCTAAGCATTTTTTCACCTCTATAAAGCAAAACGGCGCCCTTCTTGCAAAGGGTCGCCTGTTGGGTATTCAGTTTGATACGCTTTTTACCGACGGACTTTACTTTGAGATAAGCGAAAACGCAATTGACCGCGCACAAGAGCTGAAGCAGCTTTTCCAAGATAAAGGCTACACCTTCTTTAAAAATTCACCGACAAATCAGCAATTTATTATTATGTCCGACGAAAAGATAAAGGAGCTTTCCCCTATCGTGCGCTTTGAAGTATGGGAGAGAGTAGACGAAACGCATTGCGCCGTTCGCTTCGCGACAAGCTGGGCGACCGAAAAGAAGGACATTGAAGCTCTTGCGGAAATTCTTTAAGTTAAATAAAAAACTCTTAAAAAGCATTTTTGTAAACAATTGTATATATTCCTGCAACTTAGCCATTGATATATCCACAAAAAGAAGAAAAAGTAGTGGCTCTTTACCGAAAGGTATTGAGACACCACTTTTTTATTTCAAAATTTAATTGCTACAAAAATTACTGCTGATCAAAAAAGCCTTTGTCGCTATCCATTGACCACTTTTCAAACATTTCAAGATAGTTGATCTTGATGAATTTTTGAATCTTACCGATCTCTATATCTGATAGAATGCCTCGGTTCTGCAGAACGGTAGAGCCATCACTGTTAACGAAAAATTTTGCAGAGCCACCTTCCGTCAGCTTTTTATCACTTGCGTGAACGTGCATACATTCTATAATGCAATGAGAAGTGTAATAAAGATAGTAACCCGCAATCTGATACTGATAATATTTAGGCATTGTCTTCCTCCATTAAAGAGGAATTCTTTTCCCAAATTCTCATTACGAAAGCCTGTTCAACAGGCTCCATATTTGTTTCAAGCAGTTTTCCTTCAAGTGAAAGCACCATTGCATATTCGGGATTATTGATATTAAGCACGGCAATTCTGCCGCCTTTTTTGGTAAAAGCATATCCGCCAACAACCATATCGGCGCTATCTGCAATTTCCTTGATTTTGTCTTCAGGCATAACGTACCTCCACATGTCTAATGGGTTTTAAAAAGGCTTC
Source organism: Oscillospiraceae bacterium (assembly GCA_015065175.1). GTDB lineage: Bacteria > Bacillota > Clostridia > Oscillospirales > CAG-272 > UBA1740. The sequence goes on from SVQV01000041.1 coordinate 9,904, forward strand.
AGCGTTCATATAAAGGTTTTCAAGGATAGGAATGAGATCTATATACTCCTCTTCTTCGGTCGGACGAGTCGAATACTTCGCCATAACAACAAGGTAGCCGTTATCCCACTCTTTAATGCTTGTATAGCGTTCAAGGCTTTTACTGGTAAGAAAAGTCAGCGTACGACCGCCGAAGGTAAAGGTAGTGTACTCACCGTTATTGCTTAAATATGCTTTTGTCTGTTCAGCCATCGTATTACTCCTTTCAAAATGATACTGTCATACTATTATATACATTGTACCACATTTTTGAGAATAATTCAAGTAAAAAAACAATATTTATGCTACATACCTTTTTTACATAAAATTATTGCTACGACAAACACGCCGATAAATCTTACTACAGAGGAAAACGCATAAATCAAAGCGAAGTAGTCAAAGATGCTTTCAGTTATCAGTATAGCGGTGGGACCGTCAGCGCCGCCTATTATGCCGACAGAGGCTTTATTTTGCATGCTCAAGCCGAATGCTAAAAAACATAGCAATGCTACGGCTAAAACAATGGCAACGGCAATTAAAAGCTTTTTCATTATAGGTCTTCCCTCTCTTTTCTGTTTCCGTTTTTGTCGAAGTTCCTTCTGAGCGCCTTTTCTGTAGGAATTATAGGTACTATCAAGCATACTAACTGAAGCATACAGATTATAAGACTGACGTTTCCTATAGTGTCCTTCGACTTCCCTATCATAAGCAGGGTAGCGACAAGCGTGAGGACAAGCAACAGAATCCCTATTATAAGCCACAGTTTTCCGCAATATTTATGGGCGAAGCTCCATGTGTCTTTATTCTTCATAGACATATCGGTTCTGTAGCCGAAAATATAGTTAATATTTTTCGGCGCTTTTTTTACAAAATAGAGTCCGAACAAAACCATTATAAGCGGAATGAGTAAATTAGTACATAGCATGAATATCCAAAAGCCCATATAAAAAACTCCTTTGAGATATTATATTTATTTCTTTCTCGCTACTCCTGTTTTTTCTGCCGCCTCAATAACCGCGTCGGCTACAACACGTGCGACACGCTTATCAAATGCGGAGGGAATTATATTGTCCTCGGAAAGCTCCTCATCACTTATAAGAGAAGCAAGAGCATAAGATGTAGCGACCTTCATTTCCTCGTTTATGGTAGAAGCCTGACAGTCGAGCGCGCCTCTGAAAATACCCGGGAATGCAAGGACGTTATTTATCTGATTCTTATAATCCGAGCGTCCTGTTCCCACTATTCTCGCACCGCCCTTGAAGGCAAGCTCGGGCATAATTTCGGGGGTGGGGTTTGCCATAGGAAATACTATAGAATCCTTCGCCATAGAGCGTACCATTTCTTCGCTTACAATGCCGGGCGCGCTTACTCCTATAAATACATCTGCGCCCTTCATAGCATCGGAAAGGCTTCCCTTCAGCTTCTCACGGTTGGTAACAAGAGAAAGCTCCTTGTGTGCATCGCTCAAAGAGTCGTCACCTTCACAGATTATACCTGCTCTGTCAACCATGATAAGATTATTAACGCCTAAATTGAGCAGATGCATACCGATAGCAGTACCTGCCGCACCTGCGCCGTTTATTACTACCTTAATTTCGCCAATATCCTTTTTTACAACACGGAGGGCGTTCAAAAGTGCCGCCGCCAGAACTATAGCCGTTCCGTGCTGGTCATCGTGAAAGACGGGGATATCGCATATTTCCTTCAGTCTTCTTTCTATCTCAAAACAACGGGGTGCCGCGATATCCTCAAGGTTTATTCCGCCGAAGGATGACGAGATAAGATATATAGTTTTCACTATTTCGTCTACGTCCTTGCTCTTGATACAAAGCGGAAAAGCATCTACGTCTGCGAACTCCTTAAAGAGAGCGCACTTTCCTTCCATTACGGGCATTCCCGCCTCGGGGCCTATATCGCCGAGACCGAGAACGGCTGTGCCGTCTGTGATTACGGCAACAAGATTGTTTCTCCTTGTAAGCTCCCATGACTTTTCTTTATCGTCACGTATAACGAGACAGGGCTCGGCTACACCCGGTGTATAGGCGAGTGACAAGTCCTCACGGTTTTCTATTTTTGCTCTTGAAACTACCTCTATTTTTCCCGCCCATTCATAGTGGCGCTTGAGGGATTCTTCTCTTATATTCATTTTTATACCATCCTTTCGGGGTGAAAATTTTCGTCAAATTCTTTTTCGTCAAGATAACCGAGCGCAACGCACGCTTCCTTCAAGGAAACGTTCTCTTTGTGGGCTTTATGTACCACCTTTGCGGCATTTTCATATCCTATAACAGGCGTGAGCGCCGTAACGGTCATGAGCGAATTATCAAGGTATTCTCTCATTTTTGCCTTGTTTGCGGTAATTCCCGAAACGCAGTTCTTTTCAAAGGAGAGACATACGTCGGAGAGCAATCTTACAGACTGCAAAAAGTTATATATACATACAGGCATAAACACGTTCAATTCAAAGTTTCCTTGGGATGCGCAAATGCCTATAGCCGTATCGTTAGCCATTACCTGAACCGAAACCATTGTCACGGCTTCGCATTGAGTGGGGTTTACCTTTCCCGGCATTATTGAGGAGCCAGGCTCGTTTTCGGGGATATTTATTTCTCCGAGACCGCATCTCGGACCGCTTGCAAGCCAGCGTATATCGTTGGCTATCTTCATAAGGTCGCAAGCAAGAGCCTTCAATGCGCCGTGCGCAAAGACAAGCTCGTCCTTCGACGTGAGGGCGTGGAATTTGTTTTCCTCGGGCTTAAAATCAAGTCCCGTAATAAGTGAGACCTCTTTGGTGACCTCTGTGTCAAAGCCCTTCGGAGCATTGAGTCCTGTGCCTACAGCAGTCGCACCGAGCGCAAGGTGTGAGAGTGGCTTAAGCGACTGCTCAATCATCTCGATATCCCTCTTAAGAGATGCGCTCCAGCCGCTTATCTCCTGCGCAAAGGTGATAGGGGTAGCGTCCTCGAGGTGAGTTCTTCCGCTCTTTATCGCATCGGTGTTTTCGCTCTCCAATTTATCGAATGCCGAAATAAGCTTTTTTACAGACGGAATAAGCTTTTTTTTCGTTTCGCATACTGCCGCTATGTGCATAGCTGTCGGGAATGTATCATTCGATGACTGAGACATATTTATATCGTCATTCGGGTGAAGAAGCTTTTTGCCCGCTATTTCGTTCGCTCTGTTGGCTATGACCTCGTTTGAGTTCATATTGCTCTGTGTACCGCTTCCCGTCTGCCATACCGCAAGCGGAAAATGCGAATCAAGCTCTCCGCTTATGACCTCAAGAGATGCCTTTTCTATCACACTCAGCTTTTCCTCGGTCATTCTGTTCGGCAGAAGCGTGTGATTGGCTCTTGCCGCCGCTAATTTTATAATTCCGAAGGCTTTTACTATTTCGAGCGGCATCTTTTCTATGCCTATTTCAAAGTTTTCAAGACTTCTCTGTGTCTGGGCGCCCCAGTATTTGTCACTCGGGACCTTTATTTCGCCCATAGAGTCATGTTCAATACGAAAATCCATAATTTTTCCTTTTAACTTTATTTTATTGAATTATAACACAGAATGCTTATTTTTTCAAGGCATACAGCCTATAAAAATGAAATTAAACAAAAAATACCCTTAGACGTGCAAAACACCAAGGGTATTAAATGTTTATATAACAAGATTAAGAGCACCGAGGACAAATCCGATGAGCGCGCCTAAATTTACAACGGCGGAAAGCTCGTGCTTTAACACGCTCATGCAAAGCTTTTCAAGCTCGCAGGGGTCCATTTGCTCCATTTTATTTCTGACGACCGAAGCGACATCAATGATTTCGGAAAATCTTTTACCTATACTGCCCACGAGCTTTTCATATGCAATTCCGACAATGTTTCTTATCTGTTCCTCATCGGCAAAGCTTAAAAGATCGTAAAGAGGGCGGTTAGTATACTCGTCGATCTGCTTTTCAAGAGCATTTCCTATAAGGGTCTCGCCTTCTTCATCAATATAGGCGTTTATTTTTTCGGTAAACGTAGGCAGAAAGCTTGCAACCGTATGCTCGTTGAGCAAGAGTGAAAGCATTCCGTTCTTTTTCTCGGAAAGCGCAGGAATTATCTGAGAAGCGAGTATCTCACCTATATCAAGGTCCTTCGCCACAACAACAAGCCTTTGCGAGAGAATTTTTGTAAATCGGTTCTTTAAAAGCTCCCATTTCTCGTCTCCGAGATAGGTAAGCGCAAGCGAATTTGCGCTCTGCTGAGGCTCATCAACAGGAATAAAAGCAGGAGCGAGGTCAAGCGCATCAAGCGCCGTATCCACTACCTTCTTTTTTGTATCCTCGGAAAGAAGCAAGTCTTTCAAGTCTTCGCCTGTAAAAAGCCTGTTTCCTACTGCGTTTCCGACAGCCGTCGCAAGATGCTTTTTACGCTTAGGAACTATACCCGGGGTAAAAGGAAGCGTCCATTTACCTATTTTTATCGGATTGTACGGATGAAAAAGCATTTTTACGGCAATCAAATTCGTAGCATATCCTATCAAGGCACCAATAAGAGGTCCTATAATAATTTCCCAAAAGCCCATTATTCCACCACAAAAATGAAGGGATAAACATCCTGTCCGCCATCTAAGGCGTAGCATTCTATATCGGGATATTCACTTTCTATATAGGCAAGCAAGTCTTCTTTGTCGTTATCGTCGGTGTCATTGCCGAAGAAAACGGTCATCATAAATTTACTGTCATCCAGCATTTTGTCGGCAAGAAGGTGTGCGCTTTCCGCCTTTGAAGGTGTGGAGACGAGCATCTGCTTTCCGCAAAAACCTATATAATCTCCGATGTGTATCTCTATGCCGTTAAGCTCTGTATTGCGGATAGCGGTAGAAATATAGCCTGTGCTGACATTGGCTATTGCCTCATTAAAGGCTTCTATCTGGAGAGCAGGATCGTCTCCTTCGGGATCAAATACCGAAAGCGCCGTATATCCCGCACCGAGATTTTTGCTTTCCACTACATAAATATTAGCATCCTTATAAAGCTCAGATGCCTGCGTTGCCGCCATAAGAATGTTTCCGTTGTTCGGAAAAACAAATATATTATCGGCATTTACCTTTTTAAAGGCATCGAGGAAATCGTTTGTGGACGGATTCTGAGTCTGTCCGCCGTCTACTATGCAATCCACTCCCAAATCGAGAAATGTCTGCTTGACTCCGTCGCCGTTAGCCACAGCTACGATGCCGTTTTTCTTATGCACGGCGGGCTTTTCGTTCTTCTTTACTTCCTCGTTCTCGTTATGCTGAATAGACATATTTTCTATCTTCACAGTCAAGAATTCACCGTATTTACGGCATTCTTCAAGTACCTTTTCGGGTGTGAAGGTATGCACGTGGATTTTAACTATTGATTCTGTCTGGAAGATAACAACAGAGTCGCCTACAGACGTAAGAAAATCCGAAAGGACAGAACAATCGAACTCGTCGATATTCACCTTACTGTTCTGCAATCTGAGAAGAAGCTCGGTGCAGTATCCGTATGTCATTTCACTGTCGGGACCGAATGCGTCAAGATTTATTTTAGGTGACTGAACGCTCGGCTTTACACTTTCGGAAACGGAAATCTCCTCTCCGTTAAGAACACGGTAGAAGCCGTCTATGATGTAGAAAAGACCTGCTCCGCCGCTGTCTACAACACCCGCATCCTTCAGTACTGTAAGTATTTCGGGGGTACGCTGCAACGATGCGTACATTTCTTTTACAAGATCGGAGAAAAGAGAACGAATAGTTGTGTTCTCGTCAATATTTGCAACAGCAAACTCAACCGCTTCTCTCGCGACCGTAAGAATAGTTCCCTCGGTCGGTGTAACAACGGAAGAATAAGCCTGCTTTACTCCTATCATAAGAGCATCGCCTATAGTTTTCGCATCTGCCTTGCTATATGAGTCAAGTCCTTTAGCCACGCCCGCAAAGAACTGAGAGAGTATAACTCCCGAGTTTCCTCTTGCGCCAAGAAGCATTCCCTTGGAAAGCTGCTGCATTACCATGGCTAAATTATTTGAGGTCGTATTTTCTATAGCGGCTATACCGCTTTCGATAGTCATGCGCATATTGTCGCCCGTATCACCGTCGGGAACGGGGAAAACGTTAAGATTATTTACCTCTTCCGTTTTGGAAAGAAGCTGAGCGGCGCCGCCCTGAGCCATTTTAGCAAGCAATTCGCCGTCAAGAAAATTTTCTTTATTATCCACAGAAAAATCCTCCGAATTATTATTTATGCTTGCCTACAAAGAAGAGCGCGAGAGTACCCGGACCCGAATGAGCGCCGATGACAGTACCTACGCTTGTAATTATCTGTACGTCTACGCCGTGCTTATCCTTAAGCATTTTAGCAAGCAGCTCGGCATCCTTTATGCAGTCGCCGTGAGATATAAATACAGTACCGCCAGTAAGATCTTCGGCTAACTCCGTATACATATCCGCCATAGTTGAAATAGAAGTCTTTCTTCCTCTTACCTTAGCAACGGGAACAAGGTGACCTTCATCGTCAACATGCATAACGGGCTTTATACCAAGCGCGTTACCGAAGAATGCCGCAGTTGCGCTTACTCTTCCGCCTCTCTTCAGATATACGAGGTCATCGACTGTAAACCAATGACAGATATGAGGAATAAGATTTTTAGCGTATTCAGCCGTCTCTTCAATGCTTGCGCCCTCGTTTTTCTTTTGTACTGTCAGATACACGAGAAGTCCCTGACCTGC
>SVQV01000042.1 GCA_015065175.1 Oscillospiraceae bacterium
TCGGAAAATTTGAAAAATATTTGATAACAGAAGAAAAAGCCTTGGCGACACTCGAAAAGTATATTCGGGACGTCAGGGCTTTTTCTGCTTGGCTTGGAGTGAAGTGCGTAGACAAGAAGGAAATATTGAATTATAAAACCGAGCTGTGCGAAAAATACAGTGTCGCAAGCGTAAATTCGGTCATCTCTGCGCTGAATACCTTTTTCGCCTTCTGCGATTGGAACGAATTCAGAATAAAAGCCATAAAAATGCAAAGACAGATATTTGCAAGCAAGGAAAAGGAGCTGACAAAGCAGGAATACGAGCGGCTTTTAAGGACTGCGGAAAGTAAGGGGAACGAAAGATTGTATCTCTTGATGCAGACAATATGCTCATCGGGCATCCGTGTCTCCGAACTGAAATATATTACTGTAGAAAGCTTGAAAAGAGAATGTGCCGAAATAAACTGTAAAGGGAAGCGCAGACAGGTGCTTCTGCCAACAGACCTCTGCAAAATGCTGAAATCGTATGCACAGAGACAAAAAATAAAAAGCGGTCCTGTCTTTATAACCAAAACAGGTAAACCGCTCGATAGGTCAAATATATGGTCGGACATGAAAAAACTCTGCCGCGAAGCAGGAGTCTCCGAAAAGAAGGTCTTTCCGCACAACCTCCGCCACCTCTTCGCCCGCACCTACTACTCAATCCAAAAGGATATAGTAAGACTCGCCGATATCCTCGGACACAGCAGCATTAACACCACTCGCATCTACACCATGGAAAACGGCGATATCCACAGAAGACAAATTCAAAAATTAGGACTCCTAATATGCTAAAAAGGCGTTACAACATAATTTTCATTATGTGGTAACCTAACTATACATAGGAGCAAAATTTATTGCTTTTTTCAAAAAAATTCTGTTATTTCTCAAATTTGTTTTTTAAAAGACGGTTTGAGACGTTTTTGTTATGCTTTTTTCAAATTTTATTAACATTTTCATGTAAACGGCTTGACTTTGTTTTCCAAAAGTTGTATACTGTATGATGTTATCAAATAAAAATTCAAAAAACACTACATAATGAAAATTATGTAGTAAAAAGGAGAGAAAGAAATGACAAAAACAATTAAGTCAAAAGCACTGATTTCGGCTATTTTTGTTGCACTTTTGTGCGTACTTCTTAGCGTAGCTGTTGCCCTGCCGGCATCAGCCGAAGAATTAACCCCAATCGCATTAGAAGGTTCTGATGCTGAAGTGGATAATGTTAGTTACGACACAAACAATTGCATACAAGATCAATACCCAGTGGAAGTTCCCACGTTAATCCCTACTGTAAGCGGTAGCTGTGGCACAAACGCAACATGGGAATATTACGAAGGCACAGGCGAGCTTAAAATTTTGGGTAGCGGTTCTATGAGTAACTATTATTCTACAAACACGCCTTGGTATTCTTATCGTTCGAATATAAAAAACATTACTATATCAGAAGGTATTATAAGCATTGGAGAATGGTCTTTTTCTAATTGCTCTTCATTGACAAGTATAGAGATACCGTCAAGTGTGACGAGCATTGGTGATTATGCATTTCACCTTTGCTGTAAATTAATAGAAATATATAATTTAAGTGAGCTTGACATATCTTGCGGTTCCGAGTTTAATGGAAGCGTTGGGGAATTCGCTAAGGTAATACATACTTCAAAAGATGAAGAGAGTATAATAGAGAATATAGACGGATATCAAGTCGCGTATTTTGATGACACATATTATCTCCTGGGTTATATCGGAGAAGAAACAGATTTGATATTACCGACAACCTTTAATTATAAAGGAGAGGTAATTGATCAGTACGGGATTTATGTATACGCTTTTGCCGAAAGAGGGGATATAAAAAGCATAGAAATTTCACCAGCTGTGACACGCATTGATGTGTATGCATTTAGTGATTGTGACGGATTAACCGAGATGACAATCCCCGCTACTGTTGAGAGCATTGATAATTTTGCATTTTCCGGATGCAGTTCTTTGGAAACCATTGCTGTGGAAGAGGGCAATGCTGTATATCATAGCAAGGATAATTGCATAATTAACACGAGCAAGAAGGAATTGATTGCAGGGTGTCAAAATAGTATTATTCCGGAGGACGGAAGCGTTACCGTAATTGGGAACGGTGCTTTTGATCATTGCAGCACTTTGGTGAGCATAGAAATACCGTCAACGATTGTCAGAATTGGAAGATTGGCATTTCAGTGGTGTACTGCTCTGACGGACATAAAGATACCGTCAAGCGTAACGAGAATTGAGGCTCACTCATTTAATGGATGCAGCGAATTAATACAAAAGGAAAGCGGCATATCATATGTAGATAAGTGGGTGGTTGATTGCGAGGCCTCTGTTGTCGAAGTTTCTCTTCGTGAAAATATCGTAGGAATTGCCCAGCAGGCGTTTTACGGTTGTTCTTCTTTGACAAGCATAGAGATCCCGTCAAGTGTGACGAGTATTGGTCAGTATGCGTTTTATAATTGCAGTGCTTTGACGAGCATAGAAATTCCGTCGGGCGTAACTAACATCGGTGAACATGCATTTTACAGTTGTTCTTCGTTGACAAGTATAGAAATACCGTCGGGTGTAAAGAAAATTGGCTCTTATGCATTTTCCAATTGCGGTTCTTTGGAAGCTCTTAGCGTAGAAGCGGGAAATGCTTTTTACCGTAGCGAAGGAAATTGTATAATAGAAACAGGTAGAAAATCTTTAATTGCAGGCTGTAAAAACAGTGTCATTCCGGCAGACGGAAGTGTTACTCAAATTTATGTTGGCGCTTTTGCAGGGTGCATTGGCTTGGAGGCTATAACGATTCCGTCAACCGTTACAAGCATTGGCGGATCTGCATTCTACAATTGTAAATCCTTGACAAACATAGAAATTCCTTCAAGTGTAGTGGGAGTTTATGTTAATGCATTTAAAGGTTGTGATAACTTAATACAGGTGGAAAACGGTGTCTCCTATGTGGATAAATGGGTGGTTGATTGCGATCCTTCTATCACCAATGTCTCATTTCGCGAAAATACGGTAGGAATTGCCGTTCGAGCGTTTGATAATTGCGATTCAATGACAAGTATAACTCTTCCTTCGAGTTTGACGAGTATTTGTAATCTTGCATTTAGCGATTGCGATTCTTTAACGAGCATAGAAATTCCTGCAAGTGTAACAAATATCGGAGGTTCTGCATTTGAAACATGCACATCTTTGACAAGTATAACATTGTTGTCAGATGAACCCGCAACGCTTGGCGTTGATGCTTTCTCAGGTTCACATCTTGAAACCATTTATGTACCTGCATCGGCAGTTGATACATATAAAGAGCATGAAGATTGGGCGGAATACAAGGAAATGATTTTCCCATCGGAAGCGAACGGTGCGACACTCTCATTTGGAGAATATAAGGTTAAAACGGGCAGAACTGTAAACGTTTCTCTTTTTATTGAGAACAATCCAGGTATTGCCATTGCTTCTATTAAACTTAATTATGACAAGGATGTGTTTACTCTTAAAGAAGTTGAAAACGGTGAAATTTTTGATACTTTGGACACGGGAATTAATTTGTTGTGGAGCGCAGACGGAAACAGTGAAGACGACGGAGTATTGGCTACGCTTACCTTTGAAGTGGACGAGAACGCACAAGAGAAGGATTATGCGATAAGCGCTAAAGTGAACGAAGCGTATAACGAGGATTCCGAAAAGGTTGATATTGCTGTTTTAGACGGTAAGATAACTGCTTATAATGTTATTTACGGAGACGCTAACGATGACGATATAGTAAGTGCGCTTGATGTGCTTCTGCTCAGAATGTATATGGCTAATTACGATTATGAGAATGGAACATCAAGCATTGATGTTGCACGCGGAGCCGATGCAAACGGAGACGGCATCGTTACCGCACTTGATGTCTTGCTTATGCGCAAGTATATGGCAAACTATGACTATGTTACAGGAAGCTCGACTATAGTATTAGGCCCCCAAAAAACAGAGCCGACACCAACATGTCGTGTGACTTTTATTGATCATGACGGAACTGAGCTGAAGGTTGAAATCGTTGAGAAGGGCAAAAATGCAACAGCTCCTGCAATTCCTGTGAGATATGGATATGAGTTTTTAGGATGGTTTGACAGTTCTGTCGGAGGTAATAAATTTGATCTATCCGCTCCGATCATTAAAGACACAGAAGTATTTGCGCAATGGAAAAAAGCAAATATTGAGTTATCCTGTACAGAATCTGAAATTTACACCAATGATGAAAAAACGGTATATTTTTATGCCCAGATAGCAATTGATGTAGATTCCATATGCCTATATAATGCAAATACAAATGAATTGATTTGTGAAATGTTTGATAATGGCAAATATTCCGAAAATGGCGATGATCTGCAAAGCGATGGCGTTTTTTCCTGTAAAATCAATATATGTGAAAGCGATGCTATTACTTATGCATACTATGCGTTATCAGATACGGGAATAAGTTCCAACCAAGTGGAAATTTCTATTGTTCTTCCGCTTACCGATGAAGAAATTGAGGAAATTCAGGATGCAAATTATACATTATCAGAAGTGATCGCCAATAATTCCGATTTGCCGGAAGCGGATAAAGCAGCAGCGGTTCAAGAAATACTTAACACATTATCTGACGAAGAATTAAATGACGGAAAAGCATATGTAAATAGTGATTCTATATATTACGACACCGAAAACAGCCTTGTGTCTTTTGAATATTCTAATGGAATTGCTGGCTTTATAATGTTAGAAGATCTTTCGTCTGGCGAAAATAGCACTGCGGGAAGCAGTACATTAACCGAAACGACTGCGTACTTGTTGTCAACGGCTGCACCTGCCCAAGAAACAGCTACAACTAACAGCATTGTAAAAACTGTTGGTGACGCTACTATTATGTATAGTTTTGATGATCCTGAAAACAGTGATTGGTTAAAATACTATGAGTTATGTAAAGATTCTTGGACTGGAAACGGATTGATAACTGAAATTCATACAGAGCCTACCGTGGAAGATTATAAAACAGCCTTTCTTGGAAGTGAATTGATCGTAATTGCAGAACATGGCGGATACGTTACACGTTATAATTTCTTCTCTGTACTCGATCAAACAAGTATTATTTTTACTACGGAAGAAGTTTCCTTTGCAAAAAACTTTTTATATTCAAAAGATTTGATATCGCGTAGAATATACATTGCAATATTAGAAGATGGCTCGTGTGTTTATTGTTTAACTCCGGAATTCTTTGAATTTTATTACGGTGAAGATCTGCTTGATGGTTCCATCGTATATATGGATAATTGCATGGGGTACGGTCAAGGAAAAAATTGGGATTATGGATTCGCTGATGCATTTATAACCGGAGCAAGTGCTGAAACCGTATATGGATATCATGAATCAGTATATATCGCCTATGGACTTTTAATGATGGATCACATAGTTTCTGATTTGTTGGATGGAAACACTACCGGCGAAGCTTTCGACAACGCAAAAGAGACTCTTGGTAATACAGATGTTGAATACGCTCAAGAATATCAACCTCATTGGGATATCAGCAATCATATTGCGGCTATTCCTGTTATTTCGGGTTCTTCTGACACTGTTCTTGTAAACGATAACTTTATCAACGGAAGTTTTGAATTGGAACTTGAAGGGTGGAATACTACAGGCGATGTCAGAGTTATAAATAAGCTTGCTGAATTTATACCCGTTGATGGTGAAAAAATGGCAATTTTAACTACAGGTATTGGTTCTTCAGAAAACGAGTATTTGGAAGGAACGGAAGGAAGTCTTTTGTTGCAAACATTTGAAGTTGCAAACAGCTTTACAAAAATCAGCTTCTCTTATAATGTTGTATCCGAAGAACCCTCAGAGTTTGTTGGTAGCAAATATGACGATCAAGTAACTATCGAACTTCTCAATACTGCCGGAGAAGTGATTTGTCAATTGGCGCATGAAAGTGTCAACTCGTCTGAATGGTATGCAGTGAAAGGCATTAATTTTGAGGGTGGAGATGAAACAACATACTGTACCCAATGGAAAGAAGTAGTTTTTGAGGAATTGAATGAATATGTTGGAGAAAAGATAACCTTGCGCATCAGAATATGGGATGAAGGAGATTCCATTTATGATACGGCAGTACTTGTTGACGACATAAAAGTTCAGTAATATACAAAAAGAGCTATCTCGAACGGTTTTTGGTTTGAGATAGCTCACTTTTTTTGCTATGGCGTTATTTGATCTTGAGCTGTTTCATTAGTGCGGTGACTGTGGTTTGTTTTTTTGGGGGGAAGTGCCTTCGGTCTGGCAGGCGGTGCTGCAGTAGCAGACAGCGAATTTTAGGGTGTCGCTGGCGGGGCGGCGCGCTTGGGTAGCGGGTATGAAGCCTGCTATCATGCTGTCGCCTGCGCCTACGGTGGAAAGCTCTTTTATTTTGGGGACCGTTGCGGTAAACGTTCCGTCATTGCAGGCAAGGACGGTGCCCTTGTCGCCGAGGTCTATTATGACATTTTCCGCACAGCTTTTTTAAGCTCGGCGGCTGCTATTGCGGCACTTTCAAGGCTTTCGACCTTGAAAGCGGAATACATTGAGATGAAACTCTTTGATATCATCAAGCTTGAAGGGGCGAGAGTCTATAACTATCTTTGCCCCCTTTGCTTTCAGCTTTTTGAGCATATTTTTTTGTGTCTTCGACACTTGCACCCACGGGTAAGCTTCCCGTAAGTGTTACTACAGTATCTGAGTCTAACAATCCGTTAAGGACATCCCAGACACGGCAAAGAAGGGAAGCATACGATGCAAAGCCGCGGAAGCCTATTCTTGTTTCGGGGGCGTTTTTTGCGCCTTGCTTAGCAACTTGCGTATGATTTTCTTGTAATGATGCAAACTATAGTTGTCAAAAAGTCTGCTTGCGAACTATTTTTGTCCGTCGGAGCTGTTCGACAAAAGCCTTTGCTCAATCTCGTCGTCATCTGTGTCATTTTCAGTTGAGGCCGGCTTTTCGGTTTTTGCTGACAGGACAGGCGATAGGGTATCTCTTATTTTATAGATTATATACTCGTTTTCAAGCTGAGGGAGCAAAAAATCTCTAAGCGGCTTGCTTTTCGGAGCTACTGCTATCAAGCTCGTTACATAGTTGTTTATAATATCGTTAGACGGAAGCTCTAACATATGAACGGAAAGCGAGTCGCCGTCAAAATAAAGCTTCATTCTGCGGTGGGCGGGATTTTCGGGGTAGAGTATTTCAAGCTTTAAAAGCTCCTGCCTGTCCTCGTTTTCGGTAAACTGCGCCCAAAGGGAGACGAGATACATTTCGCCTCTTACGTTAAGCTTGTTCTGCCTCGGTGCGTCAATACCCACATTCAATGTATAGGTCTCGCTGCCCTCGTAAAACTTCACAAACAGCTCATGACCTTTTTTTACAAACTCGACGGCTTGAAGCCCCTCTCCCAAGCTGTTTTGTATCAGAGAAAGAAATGTAGGCATAAAGCTCAGATTGTTCTTTTCAAAATAATATTTTTTACCGCATATGCCTTCAAACTGTAAGGGAATAGGGTCTGCGAAAAAGCGCTTGTGCAAGAAGTATAAAAAGCCCTGAAAGCCTGTATAATGGGTCTGTTTTATCCAGGAACGCTTTCTGAAGAAGCTTTGCTCTGCCCGTAAGAGCGCTTTGAAGTCCTTTAGCTTCTTTTTGTCCGAAAGGCAAGATGTGTCAGAAAAGGTCTCTGCCAATATCGCAAGCAGGCTTCCTTTCTGGAACATCTCGCTGTTGCATGCTGTAACGGCTACAACTATTTTCTTTTTCGGGAATACTAAAATGTTCTGCCCGAACATTCCGTTAAACAGGCAGCAGTCGCCCGATCTTCCTACCCACATCTGATATCCGTAGTTATAATTTCCCGCATCCTCGGAGACGGATATCTGCTTTTTTGACATTTCATTTATCCACTCGGCAGAAACGACCTGCGTGTCCCCGTACTTGCCGTCATTTACAAACAGAGAACCTAATTTGAGCATAGTTTCGGGCGTGATATAAAGTCCCCAGCCGCCCTTTTCTATTCCTTTCGGGCAGGTCTCCCATAATACGTCCTGTACTCCCAGAACGTCAAAAAGCCTTGCTCGAAGATAGTCGGTCATATTTTCTCCGCTCACCTTTTTGACGATAGCGGAAAGCATATAGCTGTTCATGCTGTTGTAAGCGAAATTTTTACCCGGCTCAAAGTCAACAGGCGACTCAAAGAAGGAACGAACCCAGTCCTCTGACGTTACAGAGCCCATTTCGTTGAAGGTGCTTCCGCTGCTCATTGTAAGCAGATGTCTTACTGTTATCTGGCGCATCTTGCTTCCTAAAAGTGTCGGCAGATCGTCATCCAATATTTTATATACAGGAGTGTCGAGTGCGAGCTTTCCTTCATCAACAAGCATACCTATGGCAAGTCCTGTTACGGTTTTGCACATGGAATGTGTAAGAGTCCACATTTCGAAATCATACCCGGGAGCGCACGCCTCGCATATAACGGCGCCGTCTGCAAGGACACCTATGCAGTGTATAGTAGAGGTCTTATCGGCTTCAAGTCTTGCGAGCATAGCTGTAAGGCATTTCGAGGATATCCCCTTGCTTTCGGGACGCGCTCTCGGGAGCTTGGTTTCGGTGTTTTCACCCATTAAGCGTGTTTTTGATGGGATATACGGGATCTGTCTCGCGTCCGTCCTTCCTTTTACAAAGAAACGGTATAAAAAAGATACGGCTTTTTTGTCAAATCTTATGGGCATATGGCTCTCCTTCCTCGCAACAATATCTTTTTGCCAATTTTATTATAAAATACAGTTTGCTCGGTTTTCAAGGATTAAATGTTAATAAGCACTCGATTTTTTATTAATTCGGAAAATATTTTATTTTATTTTGGAAAAATGATTGAATATTGTAAAAAAATGTGTTACAATTAAGATAACCTATATTTTAAGGCAAATTTATTTTACACAACAGGAGATTTTTTGCTATGAACATGATACCTCAGGTTAAAAACTTAGAGCTCATCCAAGCTATTAAGCCCTCCATGCGTTACGATTCTTCCAAGGAGTCCTTCGCTGAATGGCAGAAAAAGGCGAGACAGAAGCTTATTGAGCTTTGCGGCATTCCTTCCATGAAGAAGTGCGATCCTATGTTCAATATTGAGTTTACCGAAGAGTTTGATACCTTTACCGAAACACGCTTTACAATTCAGACAGAGGAAAATTATTTTCTTCCCGCTCACCTTTGGGTTCCCAAGGGCAAGGAAGGCAAGCTTCCTCTCTGCATCTGCTTGCAGGGACATTCCAAGGGTATGCATATCTCTATGGGCAGACCCAAGTATGAAGGCGACGAGGTGACAATAAGCGGCGGAGACAGAGACTTTGCTCCTCAGATAGTTAAAGAGGGCTTTATTGCTCTCGTTATCGAGCAGAGAAACTTCGGTGAGTGCGCCGGTACCGAGAAGGGACCTAACTGCTATGTTTCCAGCATGGCTGCTATTCTTAACGGCAGAACGACTATCGGTGAGCGTGTTTGGGATATAAGCAGAACACTTGACGCTGTTCTTGAGAATTTTGATATGGTAGACGAGGCGAATATTTACTGTATGGGTAACTCGGGCGGCGGAACAGCTACCTTCTATGCATCCTGTATTGACGAGCGTATCTCGCTTTCTATGCCCTCCTGCGCTGTATGTACATACAAGCATTCTATTGCCGCAATGAATCATTGCGCTTGTAACTTTATCCCTAATATCGCTAAGTATTTCGATATGGGCGATCTTGCGGGCTTGATAGCTCCCAGAAAGTTCATTCTCGTTCACGGCGTACAGGACCGCATATTCCCCGAAGCGGGTGTATACGAGACATTTGATATCGTCAAGAAAATGTTCGAGGCAGCGGGAGTTCCCGATAATTGCCGTCTCGTTTCAGGTGAAGAAGGCCACCGCTTCTATGCGGCTAAATCATGGCCTGTTGTACACGAGCTTACAAATAAATAATTTTTTAAAAGACTGCTTTTTGGTTTGATGCTCTTTTAAGAGCATCTCTCCAGCAGGCAGTCTCCTGTTTTTATATTTTATTAAGCTAATATTGTCATATATTACAGAGATAATTTTTTGTATTGACTTTTATAAGTTTTTTTGCTATAATTTATAGGAATTAAGCTACATATTTTATAAGAAAATTTATAAAAATGTATTTTAAATTTATATAAGAGAATGGAGATTTTGGCTATGAATATGATACCTCAGGTAAAAAACTTGGATCTTATTAAAGAGATCAACCCTTCGCTTCGCTATGACGGTAAGGAAGACTTCAAAGCATGGCAGAAAAGAGCGAGAGCTACACTTATCGAGCTTTTGGGCATGAACACAATGGAAAAGTGTGATCCTATGTTCAATATTGAGTTTACCGAAGAGTTTGACACCTTCACAGAAACCCGCTTTACAATTCAGACAGAGGAAAATTATTTTCTTCCCGCTCACCTTTGGGTTCCTAAGGGCAAGGAAGGCAAGCTTCCTCTCTGCATCTGCTTGCAGGGACATTCCAAGGGTATGCATATTTCTATGGGCAGACCTAAATACGCAGGCGATGAGGAAACAATAAGCGGCGGCGACAGAGACTTCGCTCCTCAGATTATAAAGGAAGGCTTCTGCGCTCTTATCATCGAGCAGAGAAACTTCGGTGAGTGCGGCGGTTTGGAAACAGGTCCTAACTGCTATGTTTCCAGTATGGCAGCTATCCTTAACGGCAGAACGACTATCGGTGAGCGTGTTTGGGATATAAGCAGAACTCTTGATGCCGTTCTTGAGCATTTTGATATGGTGGACGAAGCTAACATTTTCTGTATGGGTAACTCGGGTGGCGGAACAGCTACTATATACGCATCCTGTATCGAAGAGCGTATTTCGCTTTCTATGCCCTCCTGCGCTATGTGTACATATAAGCATTCTATTGCCGCTATGCGTCACTGCGCTTGTAACTTTGTTCCTAATATCGCACAGTATTTTGATATGGGCGACCTTACAGGTCTTATCGCTCCGAGAAAGCTTATTGTTGTCCACGGAGTAAAGGATACAGGATTCCCCGCAGAAGGTGTATACGAGTGCTATGACATTGCTGAGAAGATGTATAAAGCAGCAGGTGTGCCCGACAATTGCAGATTGGTTTCGGGTCCCGAGGGACATCGCTTCTATGCAGATCTTTCATGGCCCGTAGTTCACGAGCTTTCGGGAAAGTGATCTGAATGAAGGAGAATACACTATGTGTGTAATTGCCGGATATACGGGCAGCCGTCGCGCTGCCCCTATTCTTATCGAAATGTTGAAAAAGGTCGAATATTTCGACGGAGGTCTTGCTACGGGAATTGCTACCATCCATGAAGGCAAGCTATATTCTGTTAAGTGCCTCGGAAATGTTGACGATCTCTTAAAGAATACCGATGCAATAAATTTCCCGGGCACGTGCGGAATCATCCATACCCGTCCCGCGGGCGGTCGCGCAAGTCATGCGCATCCTTTTGTGGATGAGAGCGGCGAGTTTGCCTTCTGCGAGAACGGTACCTATTTTCAGGTGGCAGCGCCCGAATATAAGAAGGATGCCGAGGGAATACTGCGCGAGCTTTATGAAAAAGGCGTTACCTTCACAAGTGCGGTCGGCGCTCCCGGGGACAAGTGGGATGAATACCATGTGCTATTGCCTAACGGTCAGACCATTCATAACGCGGAGAGCTATGCTCAGTCTATAGGCTGGGCAATGAGAGACGTTCCCTCAGACCGTCTTGCGTCTGCTCTTGCGGAGAAAACTGCTGAAATGCAGTCACGTATGCCCTCCGAGCTTGTCACCCTTTCGGTACATGCCCGTCTGCCCGGTGTTATCACTGTCGGACGAATTACACGTTCTATGTCCTTTGCGACACAGGGCGGTGAAACATATCTTTGCACCACGCCTATGGGCTTTCCCGATGATGTGCAGAAATGGCCCATAACCTTCCTGCCTCCTGTAACTGTTTCGCAGGCGAGTCCGCAGGGAGTAACTGTAACCTCGCTTCCTATCAAGGGAGTGCGTGTAGAGCAGGGCGGCGCGCGTGAGGAAGGTCTCGTTAGAAACCATCTTGAAAAGCTGCTTGCCGATAAGGAAAATCCCCATTCGCTTTACGAAATGGAGACTGCATCTCTCGGTCTTTGGCACGAGCCTAAGATAGATTGCGATATAGTCAGCCCGATAGGACAGGTGAAGGAGACTGCGGCGGTCATTTACCGTGTGCTTTGGAGCTTCTTTAAAGAGGGAAGACTCCGCTGGATACTCGGTCCTCACGGAAATCTTACTATGATGAAATTCTGGTTAGAGTAAGTTTCGCTCTGACAAAAAAGAAAGCGATAGCTTTTTGCCCAAAAGGCATCAAGTTATCGCTTGGTTTTTTGTGCAAAAGCAACAATGTAAAGCAGCGAAAAATGTAAAAAGCGCTGAAATTATATTTTTTCGCTGTTAGCTATTTACGTTTTAAAAAAAATGTGGTATTATTTAATTAAGGACTTGAAAAAATATCAGGTCTGATAACTAAATACATTGAATGTCCGCGCGGTGAGAATTTTTTGGTTGTTTTGTTTTTCGTTTTTTCCTTTCTATCTGACCCTTTCTTTTTTGTCTCACCGTCGCGGGCATGACTTTTTTTGTAAAAGGGATTGAAAAAGTCGGTTTTTATATGTTATAATATACGCAGAAAACCTTGCTACGCAAGCTTTTGCACTTCGTGCTACGTGCGCTTCGCGCACCTGCGCCCTTGATGCACGGCGCAAAAATGTCCTTGCAAGCAAACATTTTTGCTTGTGATATAATTAACGAGTTAATATATTTGACAATTAAATCCAGGAGATGAAATTATATGTTTGAAAATCAATATGTAGACGTAACCATTCCCGCGCAAAAGAATATAGCTCTGATCGCTCACGATAACAAAAAGGCAGATCTGGTGGAATGGTGTAAGAAGAATAAAACAATTTTGGAGCATCATTTTTTGTGCGGTACGGGAACGACTGCCAAGCTTGTTTCGGACAGAACAGGGCTTCCCGTAAGAGGCTTTAACAGCGGTCCTCTCGGTGGCGACCAACAGATAGGCGCGAGAATAGTAGACGGAAAAATAGATATCGTTATATTTTTCTCTGATCCACTTACAGCGCAGCCGCATGACCCCGATGTTAAGGCGCTTTTGAGAATCGCTCAGGTTTACGATATTCCGATAGCGAATAATATGGCGACGGCAGATTTTCTTATAACAAGCCCCTATATGGATTCCCCCTACACGCGCAGCTTGCTTAATTTCCGTCAGAACATCGATGACAGAGTAAAAAACATGTAATTTACATATGATTTGAACCGTTTTTTTCAAAAGTACATGCTGTAAATAAGGAATATTTTACTGTGCTGAAAGAAGCAAAGAAATTTTATCTGCAAACAGCATCAATGTTAAAAAGAGTTAACATTTAAAGGTATGTTTGTTAATATATCTCTGCTATAATACTTATCTGTCAGCACAGAAAAAATATGGACCATTAGCTCAGTTGGTTAGAGCTACCGGCTCATAACCGGTAGGTCCAAGGTTCGAGTCCTTGATGGTCCACCAAACGAAATCCGCTTTCGAAAGAAGGCGGATTTTTGTTTGTATTATTCACTATTCATCATTCACTCTTCGTTATTCATTTACAGGAAGCGGATTTTGAATGAATAATGAAGAATGAAGTCGCTTTGCTGATGAAGAATGAATAATTAAGGTAGCTTTTCTCTCTGCGTTCGAAAAGCATTTTATTTTATATTGAAAAATGTTCTGCTTTATGGTATAATAAAATAAAGAAAGAGAGTATTATAATCGGATCTGCGATAAGTTTGTTGACTTGCCAGCGGAGAAAGAGTTTTGTGGGATTTGGGGAGAGATATCATTAAACAATGCGGAGCGCATATCTTCTATTTCAGATTGCGTGAATCACTTTATTAATAATAGTAATAAAACAGAAATAATATTTGGTATCAGTAATAAAGATTACGACTGTGTTATTTCAAAAACAAACACAGAGAATTGTATAATTGAGATAGTAAATGTGAAAATCTATGAGTTGCATTTTGTACTATGAGCCAGAAAAAAGCTCATTCGAACAGGATGAGCTTTTTTCGACTAAGTCCGCTTATGCGAGGTGAACAAAAAAGCTATTTAATTTCATCATGGAGATGAATACAGGCTAAACTATATGATGGCAAAAGAGAAGGAGAATTGAAATGTATACTGCAAGAGAGATTTTTAAAAAACTGTGCGAATGGAGTCCGCTTGAGCGTGAAACTACGGGAGACGGTCTTGTTTTCGGAGATTTTGACCGTAGAGTGCGTACAGTGGCGGTCACTGTTATCGCCTCTCCTGACGTTATCCGTAAAGCAGCGGAAATGGGCGCAGATATGATACTGACTCACGAGCCGACATTTCATTCCGTTGCGGGAGAGGAGGACGCTATAACTGCGCAGAAACGCGCTCTTTGTGAGGAGACGGGCATTCCTATAGTACGCTTGCATGATTATATGCACTTTACAAAGATAGATAAGATAAATTTAGGTGTAATGTCCCGCATTTCACTTGACGGTGATTTCGACGGGCAGAAAACCTTTACGCTTAAGACTCCGATGACGGCTGATGCCCTAATTGATCACGTAGGAAAAAAACTCGGTCTGCGTCATATCCGTTATATAGGAGAGGGAGACATTACAGTTAATAAGCTCTCGCTTCTTTTTGGCGCATGGGGAGACGCGCGGATATATTCGGAATTCCTGCGTCCTGAAATTGACATTGTATTGATCGGCGAGGGATGCGAATATAACGTTTGTGAATATGTGCGTGATGCGGTTGAGCTTGGAGTAAAAAAGGGTCTTGTGATACTCGGTCATATGGGCTCTGAAAAGGCAGGAATGGAATATCTTGCCGATTATATAAACGAAAATATAAGGGAAGTCCGTGCAGTATATATCGAAAGCGGTGAGCTTTATAAAAACTGACCTTTCCTCTTGCTCTTTTTAAAGACAAAAATAACCCCTCAAAGCAGGCTTGAAGCATTCTTGCTTTTTCAAGCTCTCTTTGAGGGGCTTTATTATTTTATCAGTTATCGTATACTCTTCCGTTTGTGCTCTTGTTTACCAGTGCAACACCTATGTCGTGCAGGAGCTTCGCGGATGCATCCTTACACTCACGGGGAACACGGAGCACCGCATGGTGCGCTTCAAAGGTAAAGCTGTAATTATAGCCGATATCATCAAGCGCACGTATTACGTCATCCCAGCAGATAGTACCGCTGCCGGGTGTTACGTGGTCATCATCAAGACCGTTGTTGTCGTTTATATGGAGAGCGCGCAGACGTGAGCCGAGCTTTGTGATGCTTTCGTATTGGTTTTTGTAGGCGGCAAGCTCAGGATTTGCGTTTGTCGCATAATTATGACCGTTTCCTGTCACGTTTCCGTGACCTGTATCCCAACAGATTCCCACAATACTGTTATCTCCGAGACTGTCAACAAATTCGATAAGCTCCTCGGTCTGCCACAACGGATGCTCCATATACTTGCATACAGGCCATACGTTTTCAACGCAGATGCCAACACCGTATTTTGCGGCATCATCCATCAAGCTATGGAAAAAGGCGGCATTTGCCTCATACCAGCTTCCCTTACAGCCGAGAGAAGAGGGATTGACTATCGAGTGATATACCATCTGGGGAATTCCAAGCATGTTACACGCACGGATCGATCTGCGGCAAGCGGCAACAAGTCCGTCATAATCCTTCGAAAAACGGATAACGGGAACAGGAGCGTGAGCCTGATTGAAGCGTGCGCCCAAGCCCTCTGCGGTCTCCTTTGCGGAACAGATCCATTTTTCCCAGTCGTCACAGAGAAGAGGGGAGTCCTTTACGTTCTGCCAGTCAAGAAAGTTAAAGTCTAAAAAGCGGAAGCCTGCCTGTGTATGCTTCGCAATCTGCTCGTTCAAGGTAAGTCCTTCGTTGAAATAAAGATGGATAGATGTAGAAAGCGGATAAGCCATAATGTGCGTCCTTTCTTCGGGAGAGGTTCAGGCTTGAAAAGTCTGTTTTTTCTCCGTGATTTGTGTATATAATTTTATCATACCGATATATAAAAGTCAAGTAAAAACAAGAATTAAAGCAATTAAATTAAAATCTATAATTTTCTTTGCGCTTTCGGCAATATTTATTCTTATTTTATGACTTGAGCTTGGAAACAAAAGCGAGAAAAATTTATATACAAAGCTGATCTGTTCACACATTTCACGTTAAAAGAGAGTATCTGATAAACGGTACATTTCATCAAGAAGCGGTTTCATCTCATCATATATGTAGATATGTATGATGTGGTAATCTCTGTCTACAGAAAGCTCATTCATGTATTTTTCAAGAGTGACAATATGAGACATCCTTTTTGCCTTTTTATTGCTTTTTTGTACGGCTTTGTGTCGGCGAGACACCGTAATGGGCCTTGTAGCATTGACAGAAATACGCTTGTTCTTCAAAACCACATTTTTCCGCAAT
>SVQV01000176.1 GCA_015065175.1 Oscillospiraceae bacterium
CACTCTGGCAAAATGCTCCGGAGCAAAGGTTGGAATACCTTCGTACTGAATTTTTTCTTTAGGCATACATACTGTATCACCGATTGAGAAGATACCGGGATCGAATACACCGATAATATCTCCCGCGTATGCCTCGTTTATAACCTCTCTCTCCTGCGCCATCATCTGCTGCGGCTGAGAGAGCTTTATCATTTTGTTCGGACGGACGTGCAGGTATTCTTTGCCCTTTTCGAACTTTCCCGAGCATATACGCATAAACGCTATACGGTCGCGATGCGCCTTATTCATATTCGCCTGAATTTTGAAAACAAACGCCGAGAAATGCTCATCAAACGGGCTGACCTCTCCCGCTACTGTCTGACGGACAAGCGGCGCGGTGGTCATCTCTAAAAAGCTTTCGAGAAAAGGCTCTATGCCGAAATTGTTGAGCGCAGATCCGAAGAATACGGGCGAGAGCTTTCCGCATCTTACCTTTTCAAGATCAAAATCAAAGCAGGCTCCGTCAAGCAGCTCTACCTGCTCGCAAAGCGTGTCGGCAAGATCGGTTCCTATAAGTCCGTCAAGCTTCTCTCTGTCCTCTATATCACATTCTATAGCGCGCAGACGCTCACGTCCGCCGTGAAAATTATCAAACGTCAAAATGCATTTGCGGTTTCTGTCGTAAACGCCCTTAAATGTCTGACCGCACGAGATAGGCCAGTTCATAGGATACGTTCCTATGCCGAACTCCTTTTCAAGCTCGTCAAGCAGGTCAAATGGGTCGCGCGCCTCTCGGTCGAGCTTGTTTATAAAGGTAAATATCGGTATGTTTCTCGCCGCGCAAACGCGGAAGAGCTTACGCGTCTGCGGCTCGATACCCTTTGCCGCGTCAATTACCATTACGGCGCTGTCCGCCGCCATAAGCGTTCTATAGGTGTCCTCCGAAAAGTCCTGGTGTCCCGGTGTGTCAAGGATATTTATGCAGTATCCCTCGTATTCAAACTGCATTACCGAGGACGTAACAGAGATTCCTCTCTGCTTCTCAAGCTCCATCCAGTCCGATACCGCGTGCTTGTCGCTCTGCTTGCCCTTTACCGAGCCCGCCGTCTGTATCGCTCCTCCGTAAAGAAGAAATTTCTCGGTAAGCGTAGTCTTTCCCGCGTCAGGGTGTGAGATTATCGCAAATGTTCTTCTTCTATTAATTTCTTGTCTTAAGTCTGCCACTTTTAACTCCGTAAATATAAATTATATTTCACAAACAACATATTATACTATATTTTCCCTGAATATGCAATAGATTTTCAAAAAATTGAGAGAATCTGTCATATTATGTTTTGGGGCGTTGGTGGTGGTTAGTGTTCATTTCTTTCCTTCGGCGGAAAGAAACGAACCAAAGAAACGCGTGCAGCGGAGAGGGGGGAAGCCTTTTTCTTACATTCTTGATATCAAATCCTCCCTGCGTATCACAACAAACGCAAAAAGCAAGGGCGGCCTAAACCGCCCCACTATTATTTTTGCAGATGTTTATTACGCTCTATTGGTGTTTGACGTTTATTTCTTAGTAAGGAATCCGTTAGGCCCTTGCACTATGAGGTTGCCGTTATCTTCATCATAAAACAGATTAAAATACATCTCATTATCAAGCCCATTAAGGGTGTGTCCTAAATTATCTTCTGCCTTGGTTAGAGTAACGAACGCAAACCATTTGTCTTCAATTTGTTTGATTTCGAATGTTCCTTCCAAAAACACGACCTGGTTGTTAGTATAAAAAAGCACATGTTTAGCTGCACCATTTTCCGAAAATGCCCACCATTCATCTGTAATTTGTGAATCAGTTTTCTCCATATAACGCCATGTTCCTATAAATTGATCCTCAATTTCCTCTGCAATATTCTTGCTTTCATCACATGACGTAAACACACACGGTATAATCACCGATATGCATACAATGGCACACACTATTTTAATCCATTTATTAATTACTATTTTCATATTTTTATCTCTCCTATGTTTTAATAATATACCAAATTGGGATATTGTAATTATACCACAATGGTATAATGTCGTCAAGGGATTTATAAAAATAAAATTATAAAGGTGTTAATATGGAATTTCGGCTCAAAAAATTGAGAAAAGCGCGCAAAATATCGCAATTAAAGCTTGCTCTTGACCTGAATATGAACCAGAATAGCATAAGTCGCTATGAAACGGGCGAGCGTGAAGCGGATTACGAAACGCTCATTAAATTCGCAGACTACTTCGACGTTTCCCTCGACTATCTTCTTGGAAGAACAGAAAAATAAAAAGCTTTGAATGATAAAAATTCAAAGCTTTTTTGTTTTAAAAGTTTTTGAAGTGGGCGAGGGGGGTGCATAGGACGAAAGCTTTTTTTAGAAAGTTTCGCCCTCTCCCCCTGCATATCAATACCCTATCAAACCTTCAGCGTCCAGCCGAATTTATCCTCGGCCTTTCCCCACTGGATAGACGTGAGTGTATCGTAGAGCTTCTGCGCTACGGGTCCTATTTCATTGTTATTGATTACCATCTTCAAGTCGCCTGTGTCGAGAAGTCCCATGGGAGATACGACTGCTGCCGTACCTGTTCCGAACGCCTCGTCAAGCTTTCCGTCTTTATAAGCCTGTACGACCTCATCAAGTGAGAGCTTTCTCTCCTCGACGGTATAGCCCATATCACGAAGCAGCTGTATAGACGACATTCTTGTAACACCGGGAAGGATACTTCCCTCCTCAAGCGCGGGAGTGATAATCTTGCCGTCAAGTACAAAGAACACGTTCATCGCGCCGACCTCGTCTATGTATTTATGCTCTACACCGTCAAGCCAGAGCACCTGGGAATATCCCATCTTCTCTGCCTTCTCCTGACCGATAAGAGAGCAAGCGTAGTTTCCGCCTA
>SVQV01000177.1 GCA_015065175.1 Oscillospiraceae bacterium
CAGATTTTTTTCAGATATGCTCTTCTTTTTTTGTTTTTTTACTTTTTATTTGCAATATCTGTTGGTTTTACCCCAACATTTATTATAGAACCATAAAAATTTCGGACTGAGTCAATTGAAATTCTTGACCCGGTCCGAATTTTTATTTATGATATTTTTTGTTTGCTATAATCGAAAAAGAGCGATAAAGCGCTTCGAGCAGAATTACTCTCATAAGCTGGTGCGGAAATGTCAGACGGGAGACAGAAAGCCTGTAATTGCATTTTTGCTTCACCTTGTCGTGTAAGCCGTGGGAGCTTCCTATTATAAGACATATCTTCCCGCTTGTGTCGGATGCTTTTCTGATTATTTCTGACAGCTTTATTGAGTCGGGCATTTCACCCTCAACGCAAAGCGCTATCTTATACGCCCCGACAGGTATTTTTGAGATTATTCTATCAGCTTCCTCGGAAAGAGCGTTCTCTATCTGAGTCCTATCGTCCTCGTCAGCAATCTTGCTTTCCTTTATGTTCACGTTGTTGACTGTACAGAATTGAGAAAGGCGCTTTTCGTATTCCGAAACGCTCTCCTTGAAGTGAGAGGAGAGTGCGCCTATAGTTATAACAGTAAGCTGTACCATTATTTTATCTTTCTGCTTTCAATATAGTAACGCTTGTCTCTTGCGTGTCCCATGGAGAAGGTCTTTCTCGGAAGCGCGCCGTCGCGGCTTACTGCGGCAAACAGCTCGGACTTGCTCATGCCTTCAAAGAGGAAGCCTACCGCGTTTTCAGCCTTCGCAATGCTTTCAAGAGAGGATTCGTCGTGAATGTAGTCTATCTTACATTCCTTGTGAGATTTTAAATATTCGTCGAGGAATATCTGGAGAGTGCCGACTGCGAGAGTGTGCGAGCCGTGCGCGAAGCTGATATCCTTTTCTTTTCCGTCATATATGCAGTGAATGCTCTGCGCGGGATACTGCGAGTTTTCTGGAGCTTTTTCGGTCTCAGAGGCATATTTTTCAAGCTCGCTTATAAGAGAGGCGTTATCAGCGCCGAATACCGCGCGGAAAATAGGCTCAAATCCTAAGGAGTCGTCGTGAATATTTACCACTTCGGCGAGCGCATATCTTGCGGGATGCTCCTTTGCTGCGTCTCCAAGCTCTGCCTTCAAAGCCTCATAATGCGCTTTAGCGGTAGCGAGAGAATGGTTACCGTCACCGACTGCGAAGAGAAGCGGGTTTTCCTTGCCTTCGGTGAGCTTGTTAAGTACACTTTGGAAATCGGAGACAGCCTTATCATCCATAAAGTATGCGCAAGCCTTACCGCCTCCGAGCATAAGAGTGAAATCATAGGCCTTTTGAAAGTCATTTTTGCGCTCGGCAATTTTCTCGATACCCTCTTTTTTGATATCGTCAATGAGAAGCATTACGTGAGGAAGCTCTATTTCGGCATTCTTACGCACCTCAACTCTCGGAGGAATACGCTCTAAAACGGTGCCCTCTGTCGCGCGGATAAGCGAGGTGGCATCCTTTGAGTAATCATAGTCCTCAAGGTCTATTTTTCCTATAACACCGCGGCGGATATTACCGACAGAATCGGTTCTTTCAAGATATATCATACTGTTTTCGTGTGCGCAGAGGACAGTGTCGAGGTATAATTTCATAGCGGCATTTATTTTTTCAACACGTGCGCTTCTGTTATCCTCCAGGTATATTTCGGGAAGCACAAGATTCAAAGCTGAAGCGCTTTCGCCTACAAATGACTTGACTTCGTTCCAGTAGTCAGGCTCGCTTGTGAACTGGTCGCAGGCAATTACTGCCCACTTGCTGCCGTCCACCTTATTAAAGTCGGGCAGCAGAATATCTGCTTTTTCCAAAAATTCTCTCATTTTACAATCCTTTTCATTATGTTTTTTGTATATGTAATTTATATTGTGGTACAATAAAGACAGGGAAGACGAAGCGAAAAGAATTCCGCTTAAAAGGTTTTCATCGTAAGTGTTCCCATCCATTAAATAAAGGGGATACTTTCGATGTTAAAAACGGATATGCCACTCGGCCTTATGCACGAATTGACAAAGGACAAAAGAGCTATGCAGAATTATGCCGCCCTTAGCGAGCAAGATCGGCAGAGAATTCTTATAAGAGCAAAAAAGGCAGAATCAAAAGAAGATATGCATTTGATAGTGATGTCCCTGTCAGATAAGACAAGCGCGGTGGAATATCAATGAATCGATTTGTTTGATATATGCAAAAATAAAAGCTGATAGCATTTTATAGAATATATCAAAGTGTAAAAACCTTTAAAAATGGGGTCGGTGCGGTAGGTATGTTGATAAGCTGCCGCACTGATTTTTTATTTTGTACGCGCAAGCTTTGAAAGACCTTCCGTAAGCCCTACACAGAGCGCATCAACATCTTCTTTCGTATTTGTATGGGAAAAGCTTATGCGTATACTGCAATCGGCTTCCTTTTCGGTAAGTCCGAAGGAGGTGAGGGCGTTTGAAATATGCGCGTCGTGCGATGAGCAGGCAGAGCCGCTTGATACATAAATTCCCAAAGAAGAAAGATGATTGAGCATAACCTCACTCTTGATATGCGGCATAGTGAGATTTAAAATGTGCGGCGCATGGCTTTCGGGGAGTACAGGCTTTATTTCATTAAGCTCCGCGCAGGAAGAAAGCTTTTCCAAAAGATATGAGCGAAGACCTTCCGTTTTTGAAATATGCTCGCTCATATTGCTCTTGCAGTATTCACACGCAGAAGCAAACGCGGCAATTCCGGGGACGTTTTCAGTGCCTGAGCGGAAGCCGCTCTCCTGTCCTCCGCCGAATATCATAGGAGACACGCCCTTTTGCTTTACAAGCTCCTTGTCTATCCAGAGCGCACCCAAGCAAAAGGGCG
>SVQV01000178.1 GCA_015065175.1 Oscillospiraceae bacterium
GAAATTTCAAAATTAATACTGTTTATTCTGGGAATTGAGATACTTTTTGACCATAAGTGCTACCTTAAAGATAATTGCGTGGTCGAACTCACGCAGGTCAAGTCCGGTAAGCTTTTTGATTTTCTCAAGACGGTAAACAAGTGTATTTCTGTGCACAAAGAGCTTTCGGCTGGTCTCGGAAACATTCAGATTGTTCTCAAAGAATTTGTTGATGGTGAAAAGGGTTTCCTGATCAAGGCTCTCAATGGGGTTTTTCTTGAAAACTTCGGAGAGGAACATCTCGCAAAGAGTAGTGGGAAGCTGATAAATAATACGTCCCAGACCGAGATTTTCATAATGGATGATGCTGTTATCATCATCGAAAACCTTGCCTACTTCAATTGCAACCTGAGCTTCCTTATATCTGTCGGCAAGCTCGCGAAGATGGCGTGCAGTGGTTCCTATACCGATAACAGTTTTGATCCCAAGCTCCTTGACCATTGCGGATTCAATACCCTGAGCAATTGCAAAAAGCTCAGTGTTGTCATGGGAAGGAGCCATTTCCTTGATAAGAACAAGGTCACTCTCGGAAATAGAGAGAACGAAATCGCGCTGTCTGTCAGGGAAAAGGTTCTGAAGAAGCTCAATCGCAGAAACATCGCTCTTGCCAACCTGGCGGATAAGGAAAACAACACGGTAGATATCCGCCGCGAAGTGAAGTTCCTTTGCGCGGACATAAACATCACCGGGAAGAATATTATCAGAGATAATGTTCTTTATAAAGGTAGATTTATCGTGCTTTTCCTCATAGTTGGTCTTTGCCTCAGCCATAGCAACAGATGCAAGAACGCATACGCATCTTGCAATTGCGTCGTGTCCGTCCACAAATACGGCATAATCGAACTGGGAGTCTGCACTTCCGAAAATCTTGTATGTACGGGCAGAGGTGGTATAAACCTGATCGGGAGCATCGTCGGATATGCTTGCAACATCCTCAAGAAAAGAACCGATGAGGCTCAGTTCATTGCAGGCAACAACAAACCCCTGATTATTGACAACGCCAAAAGTTCGGTCCGTTGCGTCCTTCATCTGTATAATAACGCTCTGAAAAATTCTGTTAGACATAATATGTCCTCCCTATATACTTTGCATCATGCCATAAAACATGAATACGGCAAAATTTATATACATTTTACACTAAATCACATAATACAATAATGATAAAAAAATTTCAATAGAATTTGTGTATTTTTTCGACAAAACATTAAATTTATCGTTAATAATGTTAAATTTGGTGCTGTTTTTTTGTGCTTTTCATCAGCGTTCCCAAAAATTTATTCGGTTTTTCATCAAAAACCACATATTGGTTATTTTGCCGACTCCGTCATTTTTCATAATTTACATAATATTCTAAAAATAAAATTATTTACCCGAAGCTGAAAATCACTTCGGGTAAATAATTTTATTATTCAAAAATTTTCTTTATTTCATCTTCGTCCAGTTCTTTGAACTCTCCGCTTTTTAGATTAGGGTCAAGACTCAGACCACCGATACTCAGGCGATGAAGAGCCGTCACATGCTTACCTCGGGAGGCAAACATACGCTTAACCTGATGATATTTTCCTTCATATACCGTGGCTAAGCCAACGCTGGGACGATCAATTTCAAGATGCGCACTCATACATTTTGTGCCATCAGAAAGAACTATTCCCTCTTCAAAAGCGGCAATATCGCTTGCATCAAGCACACCTGTAACAGCAGCTCTGTATACCTTTGCAATATGACGTTTGGGAGAAATTATACTGTGGGAAAACACTCCGTCGTTTGTCAGAAGAAGCAGACCCGTGGTATCCTTATCAAGCCGTCCCACCGGAAAAAACTCCTGCTTTCGCAGGTTTTCCGGAAGAAGATCGATGACTGTTTTCTGTTGGCTGTCCTCAGTCGCGGACAAAACACCGTTCGGCTTATTCATCATAATATAGCGGTTTTTTCTGTAATCCAAGCTCTCGCCGTCAATATAAACGACGACACTATCAGCGTCAACCTTCATTTCTGCAGAATAAGCAATGATGTTATCAACTCTTACTCGTCCGGCCTTAACCAAATCCTTTGCCTCTCTGCGTGAAGCGCGTCCTGAATCCGCAATTAGTTTATCAAGTCTGATAAGCGCCATAAGACCACCTCATTTATTAATCATTTTTATATAATAGCATGTTTTGTCCGGAGTTTGAATAGTTTAATACAAAGGAGGGACAAAAATGTTTATATACACATTAAAATTTGACCGTAAAAAAGCCATTTTCATCGTAATAATGGCTGCGCTTATCCTGTTTGGTATAATAATGCTTGTCACTATAGATGCACCGGAAAAAGCAGAAACATCAAATGCAAAAATTTCAACGGATGAGAAGGGGGCCAACTATCTTGCATCTCTTGGCTGGAAGGTTGAACTGCCGGCTTTGAACAAGGAAACAGTTCTTATTCCCAAAACATTTAACGACATATTTGACAAATACAACGCACTCCAGCTCAGTCAGGGCTATGACCTTAAAGAATATGCCGGTAAGGAAGTAAATCTATATACATACAAGGTCACAAACCACAATAGCAATGACACAGTATATGCACAGCTATACGTATATAAAAATAAAGTTATCGGCGGAGATATTCATTCCTCTTCTCTGGATGGTTTCATGTGCGGACTAAAAAACGCAAATCCGGGATAAGTAAGTATAAAAAAAAAAGCGGCTTGCAAGCAAGCCGCTTTTTTTTTTTCAACTCAAAGAGTTTATCTTATCGTCAAATAAGAATTATTCCTCGACCTCGATGACGACGCCGGAACCAACGGTACGGCCGCCTTCACGGATAGCGAAGCGGAGACCCTTCTCGA
>SVQV01000179.1 GCA_015065175.1 Oscillospiraceae bacterium
CCGGTTTAAGCTGACCGTTACGCATATAATCCTCCTTCATATGCATAAAAGTTGCGTCTGTATCCGTTTTTGAAAAACTTCTTCTGTTACCGAATTTTCCGAGATTTGAGCAGTATTCTGCCTTTTTGTCTATGTATTCCTTTAAAATCTCAATATCTCTTTGCAGTTGTGTTTTGTGTTTTCCTTTACCAACAGCGAAAACAAGATTAAGCCATTGTGCTTGTCTTAAGAGGTGTTCGTAGCATTCTTCAAGGGATATATCTTCGCGAAAGCCGTATCTTTCAGCAAGTACAACCAATGCATTGGATATTTTCTTTTCAAGCTTTGTAAGGTTCTTTTCTACAACGCTTTTCCAAACAAACGTATATTTGTTTGCATAAGCTTCTATCTTTGTGCCGTCAACGAATAGGTTCTTGTATTTTATCTCTCCCATTTCGTAAAGTTTTTCTACGAATTGGTAAAACAATCCTTCTATGGCTTCTGCAAGATGTCCTCTTTGAAATCTTGTTATTGTTGAGTCGCTGGGAGCAGGTTCACCGTTTAAAAGCCACATAAAACGGATGTCCGTTTTGCACGAACCTTCTATTTCTCTTGATGAAAATTTGCGGTTCATATATGCGAATACAAGTATCTCAAACATTGTGATGGGACTTACTTTTCTCCAACTGCGAAGATACGTATTGAATAATTTTGTGTAGTCCAAACTCTCGCATATTTCTGCTACTTTGAAGACAAAATCTCCCTCGGGAATACAAATTCCTAAATCTAATGGCAAAACTACTTGATTTTTTTCTCTCATTGTTGTATAATTACCTCGTTGCTTTGTGTGTGGTTTTTTGTGGTAATTAAATTATACAACAAAGCAAGCGGATGCTCAATACCTTTCGGTAAAGAACATCCGCTTTTTTCTTTTTTAGAGCTAAGTTAATGACTCAGCCCCTTTTGTTTACTATTCGTTTTCTCCGATTTCACAATACTTTATTGCATAGTCCAAAAGAATACCTATTAATTCGTTTCTGGTTCTGTTGCTTTCTTTTGAAAGCTTGTTTAATTCTTCTGCTGTTTCGTCTTTTATTCTTATCGTGAAGCTCTTGTGTCCGTCTTCGCTATGAGAAGCTTTTTGGCGTCATTACCCATTGACATTTGTTTTTTATAAGATATAATAAAATTACGAAAAACGGGGAAACATTACCTAAAAACGAAAAGGACTCCTTCTATTGCTTCCCGAATAAAGAAAACGTAGTAACAAAGCTCTCGCTAGCCGTTGAGGAAAGTTATAAAATTAAGCTCGCTGAGGTCCGCCAAAGGCGAGAAAAATAAAACAAAATAAAGGGTATCTTACGATGTAAGCACGTTCGTAAGATACCCTTTTTCAGCCGTAGCCTTGAGTAAAAAACCACCACTTCAAATGGTGAAATTAAAGAGTGTAACAAGAAAGGCTTAATTTTGAGGTAGCGAAGCAGCGTGAGGGCACAAGAGAAGGCTCCATCTCCGAGGGAGCTGGCACCGACAGGTGACTGAGGGAGTGTGCGTTAGATTCAGCTTCAATATAAGTAAAGCATTTCCATAACTCCTTCAGTCTTTTGCTCCGCAAAATCCAACTCCCTCTAGGAAGGAGCCTAGTCATCGATGCTTTGCCTTCTCGCTTCGGCTCGGTATGAATGGTAAAAAATTATGCTCTATATATCGACAATTGTCAAAACGTATGGCATAAATTAAAATAAATTATAGAACTAAAAGGGGGGGTGCGTATTGATGGATAACGCCGTACTAGGTAAAAGAATTCGTGAATCAAGATTTGCTCAAAAGCTAATAATTGAAAAAAAGGCATTGAGGGGAGAGGACGGACACAAGAGCTTCACGATAAGAATAACAGATGAAACCGCAGAAGAATTAAATAAGCTTTCAAGAGAAAGCAACAGGACGAGAAACGAATTAATAGGTATTTTTCTGGAATACGCAATAAAGCATTGCGAAATTGGCGAAAATGAATGATAATCTTTTTCAATTTCTCTGAGTGAATTATATATGCGTCCTTACCGCAGGGAAGGAAAGATTATTTTCTTTCCCGCAATCGTCTAAAAAACGTAGACCTGCTGATTTTTAACTTCGAGGATGCTTGATCTGCTGAAAGCTTCCCTTGCAGATAATCGTTTGCCATTCTATCAAAGAGTAATGGGTCTATTTTGATTTTCGTTCGACCTTTATATGCGTTTCTATCCTTTGCTTTCCCTATACCAATTCTTTTATAAGCCTTTTTCTTATCATATTCGTGCATATATATTTGCATTAATATTTGATAATAGTGCGGGCGGGAAATATCGTCAATTACAATATCACTCGTATATAAGTAATCACCAAAACAAATAATCTCTAAAAGTTTTCTATGAATGTTGTCTGACCTTTTAACCAAATCATACATTGATTGTTTTTCATATCTAACAGTATCGTTTCCGTCAAAAGGCAAAACAAAAAACTTATCGCCCGAATATCTTTTATTTGTTCGTATAAGCCACTCTAAACGGTTTAATGCTTGCATTCCGCTTTCTTCCATTAGCACCCACAGGTCTTCACGATGCTCGCTCGGTGTTCTTTCCGAAATAAAAGTAGGAATTATATTTTTTCGTTCATATACAGACTTTTTTAAGCTTAAATCAAGTCCGGGTATGCCTTGAAACAAATTATCGGGAAGCATATCAATTACGTTATAAAATGGACGGAATATATAGTTAAATGTGCCGTCTTCCCATTCTTCATATTCAATTTTGGCTATTTTATAAACGAGCCTGTAGTCGTCTTCAAGGCAAATAAAGCCTGACGTGGTCAACTTTCTCATTTTATTTCTCCGTTAATTTCTTGT
>SVQV01000180.1 GCA_015065175.1 Oscillospiraceae bacterium
AAGCCTAAAATGGTCTTTTCCTCCTCTATGTCTATAGGACTTCAGAGCGAATGCGAATTCCTTGATGTGAAAATAACACACGATTTAGACCTCGAAAGCGTTACAGAGGCTCTCAATGCTTGCTCTACAGACGAGCTCGTTTTCCTTTCCGCATATTACCCTACGGTCAAATTTACGGAAATAAGATGGGCTTCATATCATATTTCTATCGAGACCGAGAACCCACCCGAAAATCTGGCAGTACTCTGTAAAGAGGTATTGGCGGGAAAACCGCTTGTAGTAAACAAATATACGAAAAGCGGAGAAAAGGATATAGATATATCTCCGTCTGTTTTTGATGTCGAAGCTGCCGAAGGCTCGGACGGAAAAATTGAAATAGATCTGATGATCTATTCCGAAAACGGAAGCTTCCTCAATCCCGAATATCTTATAACAGCTCTCAAGGATAGGCTCGGGATTTTGAGCGGAGACCTTCTCAAAAACAAGTATTCTGTCATCCGCCGCTGTATTTATGACGAAAACAAAAATGTATTTATGTGAGAATTATAAAATATGAAAAAATATGATACCGTGATCTTTGACCTTGACGGCACATTGCTTGATACCTTACAGGATCTTGCTGACAGTGTCAATCATGTCCTTGCAAAATATTCCTGCCCCGTAAAAACAGAGCAGGAGATATGCTCCTATGTAGGAAACGGAGTAAAGCTTTTGCTTGAAAGAGCTATTCCAAGCGGTGCGGAAAATCCAAAATTCAATGAAATGTATGAAGAATTTCTTTCATATTACAAAAAGCATTGTAATGATAAAACCGCGCCGTATGAAGGAATAACCGACTTGTTGCGCGAGCTTAAGGCGAAAGGCTACAAAATGGCAATAGTCTCGAACAAGTTCGATTCTGCCGTAAAGGATCTCTCAAAGCTTTATTTTAGAGATATGATGACAGCCGCAATAGGAGAAAACGAAGCGAAGGGAATAAGAAAAAAGCCTGCTCCCGATACGGTAATACAGGCTCTTTCCGAGCTTGGAAGTGAAAAAGAGTCCTCCGTGTTCGTGGGCGATTCGGATGTCGATTTCAAAACGGCGCAGAATTCGGGACTCGACTGTATTTCTGTACTTTGGGGCTTCAGAGATAAAGAATTTTTGCAGAATTGCGGAGCATCGGTTTTTGCCTCAACTCCCAAAGAGCTTCTCGAAATAATAGAAGGTAAATAAGAAGCTCAAAAAATATTGCTTGCTTTTAATTCCGAGTTGTTTTTCAGATTTTTAAACAGCTCGGAAAGCTTTTTACTGTGAATTAAAAGCTCGTTTCGGTCATTCGCCTTGCAGCTTCCTATAACAGAAGCGAAGCTTTCTTCAATCTGGAGCAGATTGCTGTGCGGATTTGATATGCTCAGTAAAAAATATGCCTGCTCCCATTTTTCGAGCAGCGACTCGTATTCGTTTTGCCAAAAAGACAGATCTCCTTCCTTTTCACTCACATTCATTTCTTCGATGCGTGAAAAAAAGAAATCTGCCTTTTTTGATGTATAAAAGGAGACACCGAAGGTAATGCCGCTGATAATAAACAGAATCACAAGTGCAGAAACGAAGGTCTTCATTTTTTCTCCTTCAATATTATATTTGTCTTTTTTTCATCATCGAGTGTCAAAAGAAACACATCCTCGACCTTGCAATTGTTCTTTTTACATATTTTGTCTACGTAAAGCTCGTTTATTCCCAAACGCTTCAATGTGTCATAGCTGTAGCTTCCGTCCGACACAAGCGTGTGCGCCATTCCGTTTCCCGATATGCTGATTTTTAAATCATTGGCGCTGAGCGGCTGATATTCGGGCTTTAACAGGGTCGACAGCTTTCCCTTTTCTTCGAGAATTGCGTATTCTACCTGTGAAATGTCCATTATCCCTTGTAGCCTTAGCTCACTTATCAGCTCTTGTACCGATATTCTCATACGCTCAAGCTCCTTCTGATCGAGCTTTCCTTTGTATATAATAATAGAGGGCTTTCCTTCAAAAATCTTTTTGAGAAAATCGAGCTTGTTCTTTGAATATGTCACTATTATT
Source organism: Oscillospiraceae bacterium (assembly GCA_015065175.1). Classification (GTDB taxonomy): domain Bacteria; phylum Bacillota; class Clostridia; order Oscillospirales; family CAG-272; genus UBA1740. The sequence continues at coordinate 2,064 of SVQV01000180.1, forward strand.
TCAAGCGATACGATGAGAAGGACGGGAATGACGGCAAAGAGCAACGGAACATCCGGCTCGGATATCGGCAGTGCCGCAATTTCCGACAGCAACAGTGTAGAGACTAATTCGGATGCCTCCAATTCTCCTACCTGTCTCTTGCCCATGACCCGCAAAACAAATGTTATCATTATATAAATTATAAAAGTTCTTATAAAGATAGTTATCATTCGGCATCCCCTTTTCTTTTTGTTATTTTGCAAAAAAACGCCGAAAAATATACTGCTCGTCATTAAATTCCACAAAATGTGGAAAATTTTTAGAAAAAATCAAAAAAATTCTGAAAAACCCCTTGACAAATAAAAAACAAAGTGGTATACTAATCGGGCACCGCAAGAGAGACAAGCACTTTTGAGGTGAGTACATCGAAAAAACTTTGAAAAAACTTAAAAAAGTTTTGAAAAAGGTCTTGACAAAGACAGAAAGATGTAGTATAATAACAAAGTCGCCGACAGGAAAGCCTGTCTGCGCATCGGTCTTTGAAAATTGAACAACAGAATTTCGAACACAAATTGTGTAAAGGAATCTCGTTAAAACACATTGAGAAAAACTCAAAAAGTAAAAGAAGCTAAGATAAAGCTCTAAAGAAGTATATAACACGAAAGTGTATATAATAAATTTTTAGAGAGTTTGATCCTGGCTCAGGATGAACGCTGGCGGCGTGCATAACACATTCAAGTCGAACGGAACGAGGAGAGCTTGCTCTCCGAAGTTTAGTGGCGGACGGGTGAGT
>SVQV01000043.1 GCA_015065175.1 Oscillospiraceae bacterium
CTACTGTATCTGCTGCATTAGGCCTTGGCGGCTGCCGTGCTGTTGTCTCGCACAACCACTTCATCGACTGCTGTCTCTCAGGCGGCGGTATGGAGCATATTATTGAGTATAACAGGTTTGAGGGCGGTAATAAGTTTATAACCGACGGCGGTATGGTATATCTCGGCGGTTACGGAGCAAGAGGTAACCATGTACGTTATAACCTCTTCCACATGTTCAAGGCGACGCATCAGGCTGTTTATTTCGACACGATGTGTAGCGGAAACTATGCTTACTACAATACAATAAGCACTCTGGGCGCGCTTACAAATGCTCATAAGGGCTGGTATTCCTCCTCGGGACACGGCAATGTGTGCTTCGGTAACGTGATGGTGCTTCGTAATAAATCTCAGATAGATGCCGCAGGCGGTGTTGACACCGATGAAGGTACGGAGGCAATCAAGAAAGGTGACCAGGTAAATGAGTCTGCACTTTTCTATTACTACTACGGAGATAATGCAAAGGGTAACAGCCTGGCAGGTCACTGGTGGATGGGAATTAAAAGAAATGAGCTAACTAACCGTCTTGTAAGCAGCAATCAGGAGGCATGGAATGCCCGTTATCCCGATTATATGAACTTCTTGGAGGGTACTAAGCTTGTTATGGAAGCATATGAGCTTGAGGATTATGCGGTTTACTATGCGCCTCAAGCGCTTTCAGATAAAACATATACCTTTACAACTGCCGACGATACGGTTATTTGGGTACCTCCTTACGAATACCTTGATGAAAACGGCGCGCCTCAGACGAAGGAAGCTCAAATATTAACTGCCGAAAACGGACAGATTACCGTAACCTATGACGACATTGCCGCTATGGAGCGACTCCGCCGTCAGCCTGCGTTCAGCGTTATAAAGAATAACGTTATTCTCGGCGGTTCTACCGAAGCGAAAAATGTTATTACGAACAACGCCGTTGACAGTAACTACAAGGGCGTTATCAAGGGACTCACTTTGAATGAAAACAACTATCTCGAATTTGATTACGATAAGATAATGAATGATGCCGATAACTATGATTACAGAATAAGCGATGAAAATTGGGCTATTATCGGCGAAGAGATAGAAAAAGAGTACCTCGATATTATGAAAGATATCGATTACACAAAGACCGGTCTTACCATAAAATAAGACCTTTGCTAAAAAACAAATAAAAAAGGCGACAGCTTTTTACCGTCGAAGGTATTGAGCTGTCGCTTGTTTTTACATGATCTGTAAGTGTGTCATGTTTTTATTACTGACTGTCCCGCCATTCTCTCGGAGACATTCCGAAATAAGCCCTGAAGCTTTTTGAAAAATACTCGATGCTTGAAAATCCGCATGACTCGGAAACCTCTCGTATAGAAATGTTCTTGCTTGAGAGCATCTTTTGCGCATTTTGCATCCGCTTTTGCAGGACATATTCCATAACGGTGATGCCGAATTCACGCTTGAAATGCTCTGTAAGCGTTACGGTACTGCAATGAAGATGCCAAGCTATATCGGAAAGCGTTATTTTTTCGGAGAGATTGTTTTTTATATATCTTTTGGCTAAAAGCCCTATAGAGCCTGTGGTGTCGGATATGAGACGGTTGTTTTCTATGTATTCCGACATAATATGCAGCATATCCGTGAGAGCATATAGCTTTTCCTCTGAATAAGCGGGGATCTCGTTTACTATTTTTTCAGCTTCATCTGCGGATATACTTGTTTCCGATAAAAGCGACTTCAATACAAGCTCTCTTTGCGAGGGATCGTCCTTTACAGCCATTCCCAAAAACAGATAAGCAATGATATGTCCGTTTTCAAAGATAGGTGAAATGGCTTCAAAAATGCCGTAAGGACAGGTATATGCGACAGTCGTTCTGTCATTATACGCCTGCTTCATGTGCAGACTGTCCGACTCGGTGCATTTTTTTGCGCAGTCGGCGCATTTATGTATCTGAGCGCAAAATTTATTCCCCGGGTACCGTCTTGTGATTATTCTGTTTTTCGAGTCTACTATAGCAATGTCCATTGAGGAAATATCATAGAAGGTTTGCATAAGCCTTTCAAGCTTTGGAAGATTCATTTTTCTCTCCTGAATGAATTTAATTATCACCTATCATAATACATAATATCACAAAATAAATAAAAATCAAGATTTAATTTTAAAAATGTGGAAAACTTAATCTTTTCTTAATCTTTTTTTATGATAATGCTATTGAAAATAGGGATAGGTCATGTTATAATTAAAATATGTGGGCTTTTTACAAAGCAACTCATTTAATAGAATGTTTTCACATAATTTATCAAACTAATCATTTGTGTTTATTTGTATATAGATTTTTGATGATAAAATATATATGATAAAATATATTTGGAGGAGCCGTGGAGAGACATAATTTATTAAAAGAAAAAATGGTAGAATCGACAAAATCTGTTCTCCCCATATCACTTATAGTAATAGCCTTGTGCTTGCTTCTTATACCGATAGAGAGCGGTCTGCTCCTTTCTTTTATCATAGGAACGGTCATGATAATAGCGGGAATGGGACTTTTCAGTATAGGAGTCGACCTGTCTATGTCTATGATAGGAACGAGCATAGGCGCAAAGCTTACAAAAACAAAAAAGCTTTCGCTGATAGTTGTAATCAGCTTTATCCTCGGTGTTATCGTCACTATAGCCGAGCCGGATCTACAGGTGCTTGCTACCAATGTTCCGAGCGTTGACACAAGCGTGCTTATAATAACCGTTTCGGTTGGTGTAGGTCTCTTTTTGGTCGTCGGGATGTTAAGAATTTTGTTTGCAGTGCCTTTTAAATGGCTGCTGCTCGCCTGCTACGCTTTGATCTTTATATTGGCGTCCTTTGCAAGCAAGGATTTTTTGTCGGTAGCATTTGACTCGGGCGGTGTAACGACAGGACCTATGACCGTCCCCTTTATTATGGCGCTCGGTGTCGGTGTCGCATCTATACGAAGCGACAAAAACGCGAAGTCCGACAGCTTCGGTCTTGTTGCTCTTTGCTCCGTCGGTCCTATCCTTTCGGTTCTTATATTGGGCTTTATCTATCCGACCGACTCAAGTGCTTCCTCAATGATAATCAATTCCTTTGAAAATTCGCTTGAATTGGGCTACGGATATCTCTCCAATTTTCCGCATTATATGGGAGAAGTCGCATATGCGCTCTCGCCTATAGTCGCATTTTTCCTGATATTTCAGTTCGTGTCTCTTAAAATGGCAAAGCGCCCCGTCGCAAAAATAATGGTGGGAATTATTTATACCTATGCGGGACTCGTGCTCTTCCTCACAGGTGTAAATGTCGGATTTTCTTCTCTGGGATATGTATTGGGAGAGGCGCTTGTAGGGAATAGCTTCAAGTGGATAATTATACCGCTTGCTATGATAATGGGTTGGTTTATTATTAAAGCCGAGCCTGCCGTTAAAGTACTTACAAGACAGGTCTCTGAGCTGAGCGCAGGCGCTATTTCCGAGAAGGCAATGGAAAGAACTCTTTCTATCGGTATAGCTATTGCTATGGGCTTGGCTATGCTCCGCGTATTTACGGGCATCTCCATTATGTACTTCGTTTTACCGGGATATATAATTTCGCTCGCGCTTGCATTTGTTGTTTCGCCTACATATACGGCTATAGCCTTTGATGCGGGCGGAGTTGCATCGGGTCCTATGACTGCTACCTTTATGCTCCCGTTTGCTATGGGAGTTTGTACCGCTCTCGGCGGAGATATTATGACCGATGCCTTCGGTCTTGTCGCTATGGTTGCCATGATGCCGCTTATCACCGTACAGATTATGGGAGCTATCTCTGTATTCAAGAACAGAAAACGTTCTACAGAGGAATCTTGCGTCAGCTGCTATGCCGATGATGAAACTATTGAGCTTTGGGAGGTTTGATCATGGAGCTTTATTATACTATAGCCATTCTTGACAGAAATAAAGCGGATGAGTATCTGAAAATCTGTAGTGAGCTACAGCTTTCGGCTATACTCGGAAACTTAGGCTTCGGCACCGCTACGCTCGAGCATCTGCTTCTGTATGATCTGCAAAAGACCGAAAAAGCTGTAATAAATACAGTCGTATCCAAGGACTCTCTTGAAAATCTTTTGAGACTTTCAAAAATAAGATTGATGATAGACGTACCCGGTAACGGCATAATTGTATCGATCCCGATAAAAAGCGTTAGCGGCGGAAAGGCACTTTCCTATATTACAGAAGGTCAGAATTTGGGAGGAGGAAAACCCGATATGAATTTTAATAATGAAATGATAATCGTCATTCTTAATGAGGGATATTCGGATGCAATAATGGATGCGGCAAGAAGCGTGGGCGCTACAGGTGGCACGGTATTGCACGCAAAGGGAACTATCAAAAATGAAAAGTTCCACGGAGTATCCTTGGCGGATGAAAAGGATATGATCTATATATTGGCGAAAAGCGAGAAAAAGTCTGAAATTATGCAGGCAATAACCAAAAACTGCGGCACAGGAACAGAAGCGGGAGCTATATGCTTCTCCTTGCCTGTTTCCGAGGTCGTCGGACTCCGTAGCTTTGATGTTTCCGCTGAAGCTGAGGGCGAAGAAAAGTGAGAAATTTCTTGAGCCGTCTTGCGATAAGAATTCAGAGCTTTATGTACGGACGCCACGGCTACGATAAGCTCTCGGTGCATTTGCTGTGGGCAGCGGTAATAGTTTATATTCCCGCTATGTTTGTCTGGCGTATTCCGCTTTCACTTATCTATTTAGCCTTGATAGGATATTCTATATTCCGCGTATTTTCAAAAAACAACACAAAAAGATATGCGGAGCTGAATGCTTACAACAGATTTTTAGGTAAGATAAAGGGATTCTTTAAGCTTCGTAAGAACAAGTGGCGGGACAGAAAAACTCACGTCTATTTCAAATGCTCCTGCGGCGCCGTTTTGCGTGTCCCGAAGGGGAAGGGCGAAATAACTGTTCATTGTCCCAAATGTAAAAAAAGCATAGATAAAAGAACATAAAAAGAAAATTGCGCTATACGTTTGCCGTTAAAGACAACGATAGCGCAAATTTTTTAGTTTGTTTTATAGAGCTATAGATTTAGCCGATAGCTTCAGCGCTTTGATTACAGGGACAGTAAACAGTGCAACAAAAAAATTACTTACTCCGTGTATAATATCAAATTGCAGTCCCGCAATTATCCAGAGTATCATTCCGTTAAAGTCAAGCCCGTGGACAAGCGCTTGGAACGGAGCGTAAAGCGTGCCGTATAACAGACCGTGCAGACCCGCAACTATCATATAAACAGGCGTGGCAATTTTGTCGGGCATTCTTTTCGGAAGAAGCATAACAATTCCCCAGAGAAGCGGCCACAAATACAGGTAAGGAAACCACCATATACCAAACCCGTATACAGCTCCCGTAATAAAAATGAACAGAAAGATCGGTATAAGAGCCTTCCTCCTGAATACGACCGTGTAGGATATGATAAACATTGCTAACAGGTGTATATTGGGAAGAGCCTCGGTTATCATTTTAGATGCGAACATTATAGCCCCAAGAAGCGAAAAGAGAACAAGCTCCTTTGTTTTCAGTGCCATTATTTTTCGATCTTAAAGGTGTAGTATTTACCTTCTTCTATAGGTGTGTCGGATGCGCCTGTCATGGCATATGCATTATCAACATAAAATGCCCAATAGGTAGCGTCAATGTCGTAATCGGCGGTAATTCCGTTTACCGACTTGATGTAAAGACCGTAGTCGCCTTCGTCGCCGTCGATAAGACCGAGAGCGTAAAGTGCGTCTCCTACGGTCTTTTCGTTAGTTTTTACGAGGAAGGTGTTGTCCTTCGTCTCCGTGTATTCACCCTTGCCTTCGATAAATTCAAAGGTAAAGCTGAATTCTGTTCCTACCTTGTCGCCTTGCGACTTGTTGCAGGAAGTTACCGTGAATGCCATAGCCGCAATAAGCATTATACAGATAACAAGTGAAAGAATTTTTGTCTGTGTGTGTTTTGTCATCTTTTTTCTCCTTAAATATTTTTATTTTTTGCGGAACAAAAGAAAGGCGCTCGCAATCTGATTTCAGCTCCGTAATATCTCGGCAGGTTTTTCGGCTTGCATAAAAGAACAGACCTTCTCGGACATGCCAATGGTTTTTCGTTTTCTGCGGCGAAAATATACTGCTCTTCTTTTTAAATGCTCACGGCGACGTGCTCGCGCAGGATTTACACCTGCTTCCATAACCGAGATATAAATAATTATATCACTTTAAAATAAAAAGTCAATACAAATTAGAATTTTATAGCGCTGAAGCTGCTTCTTTTACGGCATTCTCTCGGGGAGATGCCGTATTTTTGCTTGAACTTTCTCGAAAAATAAAATCTGTCGGAAAATCCGAGTGAGTCGCTTATATTGCCTATCGGTGTCTTTTCATATTCAATATGAAGCTTCGCTTCGGTAAGCACTCTGTCCGAGAGGTATTCGCAGACCGAGGTGGAAAGCTCCGCGCGGAACGCCTTTGAGAGTGTGCTTTTCGATACGAGAGAATGCTCGGCTATCTCATCTACAGTAAGTGAAATCGATAGATTTTCGTTTATATATTTTATAGCGGTCTCAACACATTCGGAGAAGCGCATATCCTTTATCTTTACAGAATACTCGTCTATGGCGTCAAGCAGTATCTGCCATACGGTATTCCGAACCCTCAGCCCGTATGAAAGCTCATTTGAAAACGAGTTCAAAAATTTTTGTGTGGTGGCTTCGTTTACCGAAATTTCCACAAGGCAGGGAAATGCTTGTAACAGGTCAAAGCCGTTATGACCTATCATTTTTATGTGCAGAAAGTAATGGTCCAGATATTCGGGACAGGAATAGTCAAAGGTCAGCCCTGTCGGTATAAGGTACCAGCGCTTCGGCAAAAGCTCTATGGTTTTTCCTCTGTAAATAATATTTGCTTTTCCGTCTACGATGTAATAAAGGCGTGAAAATTCCAGTGTATTGCTCTTTCCGCCCCAAGAGGAGTCTACTTTAGCTCTGGCGCCGTTTAAAAGAATCAAGCGTATGTTGTTTATCTTTTCACAGGATGAAGTGTCGAAAACATTTGTTTCAATAAATTTCATGCTCAAAAATCCATATTTTTTACTCAAATTTTCATTGTATTATATAAGTGATTATGCTATAATTGAATTGTGTTGAATGAACATTTGTACATATATTTTAACACAAAAACACAAGATGTCAATACACAAAGGAGAATTTTTATGAAACTTCGCGACACATTTTGGCTTTGGGGACATCCCGAAGGACGCTACAACCACAATATAGAAGGCTTTGGCTGCCCGCATTATTCAAGAATGACTCCTATGGAGGGCTGTCTTTACCTCGGTATAAGCAAGACCTTTATGGTACCCTGCGACTGGCCCGTAAACAGACGTCAGTATAACAAATCCTTTTCTACACTTAAGGAAGTGGGCTGGGAATTTTTTAGAAAAATGAAGACCCCCGAGCTTATTGAGGATTACATACAGGAAGCGAAGGAATTTCCCAACATTACTACCGTCGTTTTCGATGATTACAAGGGAAATATGGGCAAGCATGACTCCGAGCTTCTCTTGAATAACCTTCGCGGCGTTATGGACAGGCTTCATAATAACGATGTGAAGAGACTTAACTCCTGGATGGTATTCTACACTCACGAGTTCGGTGTTGACAAGGCTGTTGACGATGAATTCCGCTCGACACTTAACCTTTTCGACGGTATAATTATGTGGAACTGGTTTGAGTCAAGATACAAGGAAATTCCCGATAAGTTTGAAATATTCAAGGACTTGACACCCAATAACAGAAGAATGTTCGGCTGTTATCTCTACAACTTCGGAGAAAGAAAGCAGGCGACAGGCGAGGCAGTAAAATGGCAGCTCGACTTCTACCGTGAAAAAATAATGGCAGGCGAAGCTGAAGGCGTTGTTCTTCATACCAATACAATGGCTGACCTCGGATACGAAGCATATGACGCTTGCCTCGAGTGGATGGCAGAGCATGGCGACGATGAAGTAGACGTTCCCACACTTAAGTAAGAATAAGAGGAGATAAGAAAATGAAATTAAGAGATACATTTTGGCTTTGGGGACATCCCGAAGGACGTTACAACAATAATATCGATAACTTTGGATTTCACGGCTTTTCAAGAATGACACCTATGGAGGGCTGTCTTTATCTCGGTATAAAAAACACCTTTATGGTACCTTGCGACTGGCCCTGTGACAGAGATCAGTATAATAAATCCTTCAAAACACTCAATAAGGTAGGCTGGGAATTTACCCGTAAAATGCATACCCCCGAGCTTATAGACGAATACATCAACGATGCGAAAAAATTCTCTAACATCAACTGTGTTGTTTTTGATGATTTCAAGGGATTATCCGCTAAGCACAAGGACAAAGAGCTGTTTATCGAAAATCTCAAAAAGGTCATAGATAAATTGCATAACAATGACGTAAAGAGACTTGATGTGTGGATGGTTCTTTACACCCACGAATTTGGCATTGACGAAAAGGTGGATGCCGAATTTGCAGAGATACTCAAGCTCTTCGACGGTATAATTATGTGGAACTGGTATGAATCGAGATATAAGGAAATTCCCGAAAAGTTCGAGATATTCAAAAAGCTCACACCCAATAACAGAAGAATGTTCGGCTGTTACCTCTATAACTTCGGCGAAAAGAAGCAGGCGACAGGCGAAGCGGTAAAATGGCAGCTCGACTTCTACCGTGAAAAAATGCTTGCAGGCGAAGCAGAGGGTATCGTTCCTCATACAAATACAATGGCAGACATGGATTTTGAGTCCTATGACGTGTTCCGCGCATGGATAGCAGAGCATGGTGACGAGGAAATAAGCGTTCCCACACTCGAAAACTGATTTTCCAATATAAGAATTAAATAAACAAAAAAGTACGGTTTTTGTCCCAACGGATATTGACCGTGCTTTTTTATGCATCTCACCGATAAATTGAAATTTATCACTCAAAAAAATCAAAAAAATTCCAAAACCTATTGCTTTTTCCCATATCATCTGCTATAATATTTAATTAAGTAATTAACTAATTTCAAGGGAGGAAAAATGGAAAACAAAAACGGTTTTAATTCAGAAAACGAACAGGAAAAAAAGCCGCTTATGCTTGCGCTTATGGAGACAACAAGGGAATGGAAGAGCTATATGCGTAAAATTGCGCTTGAAGCGGGAATACCCGATTCATACCGAATGATAGTAATGCATCTGGCGAAATTCCCGGGAGCTAATCAAAAGGAGCTTGCCGAACGCTCCAATAAGACAACAGCGGCAATAAGTCAGACTATAAAAGAAATGCAGTATACCGGATATATAGTCAAGGAAACAGACGAGTCGGACAGACGCTTATGCAAGCTCTATCTTACGGAAAAGGGAAGGGCGAGCGCCGAGCGCGCACGTGAAAGGCTCAAGCGTGCCGATGCTCTCATTACCTCCGTTGTGACCGAGGAAAAGGAAAAAGAGCTTATAGAATTTTTCGCAGACCTAAGCGAATTGATAAGAAAGGAACTCTGATGCTTAAATATCTGAAAAAATATTGGATGTGGTGCTTACTTGCGCCGCTGTTTATGCTGGGCGAGATATCAATGGACCTTATTCAGCCCGATATGATGAGTACTATTGTCGATGACGGTGTACTTGTACAAAATATGTCCGTCATTTTAAAGACGGGAATACAAATGATACTGCTCGTCTTTTTCGGAGGTATATGCGGAATTCTGAGCGGAGTTTTCGCCAATTTCGCCGCTCAGCAATTCGGAAACGATCTTCGTAAGGATGTATTCAAAAAGATAATGCAGCTTTCCTTTCAGCAGACCGATAAGATATCTACAGGATCGCTTGTCACAAGACTTACGAATGACGTCTCACAGGTGCAGATGATGGTAATGATGTCTGTGCGCTCGGTGGTGCGTTGCTCTGTTATGTTTGCAGGAGGTCTGCTTATGCTATACCGTCAATCCCCGAGATTTGCGCTTATTGCCGCCTGCGCGTTGCCATTCCTCGTGTTCTTCGTGGTATTTTTTATGAAAAAGGCATCGCCTATGTTTGTACTGGTTCAAAAAAAGCTTGACGGCATCAATAATATAATGCAGGAAAACGTTGCGGGCGCAAGAGTAGTAAAGGCTTTCGTTCAGGAGGACTATGAGGTAAAGCGCTTTGACCGTGCGAATGACGAGCTTTGCAACACTAATCTGCGAGTGCAGTCTCTGCTTGCCTTTATGAACCCCTGTATGAATATCGTGCTTAATATCTGTGTGGTAGCTATAATCTACGTCGGTGGAATTACTGTAAAAGGAGGCTCGGAAATGAGCCCCGGCGATATTATGGCGGCTATTACATATATGGCGCTTATCCTTCACGGTCTTACCTTTATGGCGAACATCTTCCAGACCTTTACACGCGCGAAGGCTTCTATAGACCGTATAAACGAGGTCCTTTCCTGCGATAACATAATATATGACGGCAATTCTGCCGCCCCCTTCGGTATAGAAGGCGAGATAGAATTCAGAAATGTGAGCTTCGCCTATCCCGATGCGCCCGAGCATGCGGTCTTGAACGGAATTTCCTTTAAATTACATAAAGGCGAAACGCTGGCGATAATCGGCGCGACAGGCAGCGGAAAATCCTCTCTTGTAAACCTTATCCCGAGATTTTACGATGCGACCGAAGGCGACATCTTCGTCGATGGCTTGAACGTAAAGGAGTATCCTTTGAAGGCTTTACGTGAAAAGATAGCCATAGTGATGCAGAAGGCAGAGCTTTATTCGAGAAGCATAGAAGCCAATATCCGTTGGGGCAAGCCGAAAGCGACCCCGTGGGAAATAAAGACCGCCGCCGAAATTGCTCAGGCGGATGACTTTATATGTAATACTCCAAACGGATATTATACTCCCGTGACCGAGGGCGGACATTCTCTTTCGGGCGGTCAGAAACAGCGTCTTTCTGTCGCAAGAGCCATACTTAAGAATTCAGAAATACTAATTTTCGATGACTCCACGAGCGCCCTTGATTTAAGAACAGAAGCAGAGCTTTATCGCGCTATGGGAGACAGGTGCAAGGATATAACAAAGATAATAATAGCGCAGAGAATAGCATCTGTAAAGGGAGCCGATCGAATAGCGGTTCTGGAGAACGGAAAAATATCCGCCTACGGAACGCACGAGGAGCTTTTGCGGATATCCAATGTATATCAGGAGATATACAATTCTCAGTTGAAGGGAGGCGTTTCCGATGGTGAATGAAAAAATGACAATCGAAAAAGAAAAGCTCCCGAAGGGCTTTGAAGGACATTCCGACACGGGAATGCACTTCCGTTCCGCAGAACCGAAAGGACCGCAGAACAATATGCGTTTTGGCGGCAGAGGCGGAGGCCCCGGAGCTTTAGGCAGAGCAATAGAGAAGCCGAAGGACGTAAAAAAGACCTTAAAGCGTCTGTTGAGCTATTTTTCCGACTCGAAAAATCTTCTTTTGCTTCTGATGATAGCGGTTATAGCGGTTACGCTCACCTCACTTGCAGCTCCCGCATTGCAGGGCGAGGCTATAGACGGAATAACTCTGAGGAAATGGGGTGATCTTCCTCGCTTACTCGTAGCGCTTTTATGTGTATATCTCGTTCAGGTGGGGTGTACATTGGCGCAGACGTTGCTTTCTGCACACCTTAGCAAAAACATAGTAAAGCGCCTGAGACACGACCTGTTTAAGAAGATAGAAAATCTCCCGATAAAATATACGGACGTACACTCAAACGGCGATATAATGAGCCGAATGACAAATGATGTCGAAAACATTTCCGCTACAGTTTCGCAGAGCTTAGGCTCGCTCATTTCGGGAGTCCTCACCATAATAGGCACTGTAAGCATCATGTTTTATTATTGCTGGCAGCTTACCCTTATAACCTTTGTCACTGTAATATTTACAGTTCTTGTGACAGGAAAAATGTCAAAGATGATGCGCAAGATATACAGAAAACGCTCGGCAGTTTTGGGACAGTTAAACGGTCATGCGGAGGAAATGATCACAGGCTACCGCTCTATAGTTGCCTACAATAAGCAAAATGACGTAATAGAGGAATTCAACGAGACCTCAGACGAGCTTATGAGAGTCGGCACGCGCGCCGAAATTCTCGGCGGCTCTATGGGACCTATTATGAACTGTATTTCCAATATCAGCTTCGTAATAGTAGCGGCATTCGGCGGATTTTTCGCATTAAAAGGCTTTATCACTGTAGGTATCATTTCCGCATTTATAATATATTCAAAGCAGTTTTCACGTCCAATAAATGAAATAGCTCACCTCTACGGCTCTATTCAGACCGCTATAGCGGGTGCAGAACGTGTATTCGCCTTGATAGACTGCCCCGATGAAAACAGAGACGGAAGCGAGACTATGGAGAACACAAAGGGCAGAATTTCATTCAAGAACGTAAACTTCTCCTACACTCCCGAAAAGCAGGTGCTTTACGATTTCTCGCTCGATGTAGAGCCGGGACAGAAGATAGCGCTCGTCGGAGCGACGGGAAGCGGAAAAACAACAGTCGTAAACCTGCTTATGCGCTTCTATCCTATAGATAGCGGAGAAATCTCTATAGACGGAGTCAATATAAACGATATCGACCGAGACGAGCTGCGCCACAATATCTCTATAGTTTTACAGGATACAGTCCTGTTCTCCGACACGATAGAGTCCAATATCAAGTACGGAAACAGGGAAGCGACAGACGAAGAAGTCAGACACGCGGCAGAAATGAGTAACTCGGCATATTTCATAGAAAGATTGCCCGACGGATATTCCACCTATTTGAAGCAGGCGGGAAAAAATCTCTCGCAGGGTCAGAGACAGCTCTTGGCTATAGCGCGAGCCGTATTGGCAGACCCGAAAATTCTTATTTTGGATGAAGCGACCTCATCGGTAGATACAAGAACCGAAAAGAACATTCAGGAAGCAATGGTCAATCTCATGAAGGACCGCACAAGCCTGATAATAGCCCACCGCCTCTCCACCATACAGGACGCCGACAAGATAGTCGTTATGGATGCGGGCAGAGTGGTGGAGATCGGAAACCACGAGGAATTGCTCGCCAAGCAAGGACGTTACTACGATCTCTATATGACACAGTTTGCGGGAAATTCAATTTAAAGGGGCTGACATATTTGGTAAAACCAAAGAAGCCCGAGCTTTCAATTCAATAGAGCCGTCCCAAATGAAAAATTGAGACGGCTCCATTCTTGCTTCGGTTGTTTTCTGTAAATGAATTGATGCTGACGCATCATGAATTGGCTTCGCCATGATTTCTCGCTTCGCTCCATGAATTGAATTGCAATCAATGTGCCGTAAGGCACAATTCATGCCGCAGGCAATTCACGAAAGCAAGCTTTCAATTCACGCAAGCGCGAGCTTGCAATTCATTGGAGCTGTCCCAAATGAAAATTTGAGACAGCTCCATTTCTTCAATCTTCTATGCTTACGTTCAGACCGTTCACCTCAACGCCCTCATCGGCGCGTATAACGATGAATTTCTGTCCGTTTATTACTTTTATGTCTACTAAGTCTTCATATCCCTTAGCCACGTTTACAGTGACGTTCGGGGTCTTAAGCTCGAATTTTGAGGGATTTATAATGTTCTTGGGAGGAAGCTCTGCGGTTTTTCCGAAGCTCTCTGTGAATTTCTGCTCAAGGGCTGTGAGCTTTTCGTTGGATACTCCGCAGTTGGATAAGATATCCTTCACGGTTGTCTGTGTGAGTGTCAGCGGAGTGGGGTCTCTCGACTCCTTATGCTCCTCTATTTTGTCCCGTATCTGATTATGCACCGAGCGCACGAGCTTGAAGCTGCAATCCTTTTCCATGCTTTCGGCAAGCACGGTTTTGAAGGTCTGTGACTGTATCTTTGCGGGCATTTTTATTTGGTTCTTGAAAAGCGCAAGAGTAAGCTCCTCATACGTCTCTTCGTCGCTTCTTGTATAAAACAGAGTGTCATAAATATTAGTCTCTCTGTCGTCAAATGACGGGAACAAAAATCCAAGCTCGGGTGCGCTTATGGCGTTACTGCCGCCGAAGTTCACGAATTTCTTACCGTCCGAGTCGTATGTAAGAGCCGCCTTCGTCGATTTGACCGGGCAGACGGCGCAGGAAATAAAGGTATATACCCCCGCGGAATCCTCGTCGGCATCGTCATTCTTGTTCTTCTTCGGAATGTCATAGGCGTTTCTTATGAGCAGAATAACGTAATTGTCTTCCGACTTATAAGTTGCGCTTATCTTGGAGTAAAGACTGTCAAGCAGGCTCTCGTCATCCGGATCTTCTCTCAGAGACATAAGCAGCTTATGCTCCTCGCCGTTTAATACCACCTCGGACGAGAAAGGAATATTTATCAGGTTTTTTCCTATTCCGCCCGAAAGCGTGCGCTTGAATATGCCGAGATACTTTTCAAGCTCGCTTTCCTCCATAAGAGCGACGCTTTGATTGAATTTAGCTATTATAGCCCCCTCCGCGTTTACGTAACAGCCGTGTACCGAATGTATTGCATTACGGGTAGGGGATAAGATTCTTTTTATTTCGGATATTTCTCTTTCGTTCATATTGCACCTTTTAATTTGTTTATTCTTTTATATTATAAATGAAAATTCGAAAAAATGCAATAAGAAATGTGCGTACTCTTAAGGAAATTTTTATAAATTAAATAGAACACGTTACCTACCACCAAGAGTACAGAGGATGTTTTACTTTCTCTGTACTCTTGTGCTTACCTCTCAGGTGATAAATAAAAGGGTCCCTTATGTAAAGGAAACCTTTTTTGTTCGTCCATGACTTGTCGATTTTCCTGACAAGTACTGACTTGATTAAGGACAACTAATTTATTTAAGATATGGTGTATCTCTAGCTCCGCTATAGTATGCAAATATTTCAGGTTTTTCAATAATCTCTCGAGCAAAAATCAGCAAAGCGATAAATGAGGGAGTAGGATTAAAATGATACACCGTTTGTATTTCATCATCCATTTCAATTTGTGTGGAGTATACCATTTTGTATTTTTTTAGTTTGCTTAATATCTCTTTTGCTTTTTCATCATTGATCCCTAATTTGTTTATAAACAATGCACGTGTAAATGCCTTTTGAAAATCACGCTTATTCAGATAGACACAAGCATTCCAAAAATCTTCGTCCGAAAAATCTCTAAAAAAAGCGGGATAATCAATTCCCTTAAAATATGCATCGTCTGTGCTTTGGGGTTCGGGAACTATCAAAAAATATTGTGAACGGTTAGCAATTCCCATTCGGGTAAAGCCGTCGTTTTGCATTATTGAAGAATAGTGCTGTGCATCTGTGCCAATTTCTTTTTCATAATCTTCAATACTGCATTTTTCTATGCTGTGTCCATGGGGCATCATTGCTCTTTCCATATCCCAACAATAATTGAAAACAAGTTTAAAGCGTTCGTTGCGTGGAGTGTCGCATATTTTTTTAATCAACGCCGACTGAAGATCGCTGTAATCCGTAATATTTCGTCCAAACAAAGAATCTACCGAAACGCAAAAGAAGTCCGCAATTTTAGGCAAAAGTTCAGTATCGGGGACACCGCCGTTTTCCCACTTGGAGACTGCCTGTGTACTTACACCAACGTAATTTGCGAGTTCTTCTTGTTTGATTCCTTTTTCCTTACGCAAAGATGCGATCTGTTTTCCTATAATTTCAATACTCATACGTTTCTCCTTTGAAATATTTGAAAGCTGCTTTCGTTGTATATAGTATATCACAAACGACAGTTGATTTCAATGGAGGCAGTATTGATAAAATCAAATGGGAGTTGATTGAGAATGACTGTGCTTTAGCAAGCATAGCAAACGTGGCTACACACGGTTTGATTTTTATGGAAACGGACAGGTAAAAAAAGCCTCTCCCTATGGGAGAGGTGGCGGCGTAGCCGACGGAGAGGGTAAAATATATCCCCTCTCACCCGCTATCGCGGGAGCTCTCCCGGAGGGAGAGCCTTTGATCAGTTCAACCGTTATGCTTTATAAATTGTAGTCTTTAATTAAGACAGACGAAGCACTGCATTTGTGGTCACAAGTGCGATTATTC
>SVQV01000044.1 GCA_015065175.1 Oscillospiraceae bacterium
AATTCGAATGAAGAAAACCGCAGGTTTTCAACCTCAGAAAAAAACAAATTTAAAATTGCGAAATGTCTGTTCTTAAAGATAAAATATATAAAAATCCTTTTTGCTTGTGGTTATGCCCAAAGGCGTCGCCCACACCGACAAATCAAAATTTGAAAAAAGAACCGTCTTTGGACAGACGGCTCTTTTTGTTGTGCGTATTTTTTAATAGTTTTCTGCGTGAATCTCAAAATAGCTCTGGGGGTGTGCGCAGGTGGGGCATACCTGGGGGGCTTTTGTGCCTACTACGATGTGTCCGCAGTTGCGGCATTCCCAGACCTTGACCTCGCTCTTTTCGAATACTGCGGCGGTCTCAACATTCTTGAGAAGCGCGCGGTATCTTTCCTCGTGGTGCTTTTCCACTGCGGCTACGAGACGGAATTTTCTTGCAAGCTCGGTAAAGCCTTCCTCTTCGGCGGTCTTTGCGAAGCCCTCATACATATCGGTCCACTCATAATTCTCGCCCTCTGCCGCATGGAGAAGGTTTTCCTTCGTGTCGCTTATGCCGTTAAGCTCCTTGAACCACAATTTCGCGTGTTCCTTTTCGTTGTCAGCGGTTTTCTGGAAGAGGGCGGAGATCTGCTCATAGCCTTCCTTCTTTGCGACCGAGGCAAAGTATGTGTACTTGTTTCTCGCCTCTGATTCTCCCGAGAACGCTGCTCTTAAGTTCTGTTCGGTTTTTGTGCCTGCGTATTTGTTCATGTTTTTTTCTCCTTGATTTTTTATTTAATTATATTTTATAAAATATTTTTTTAATTATTCATACCGCAGGAAAAGGTTCTCTTTGCCTGCTCTTTTCCGTGTTTTACTGTGCTGTAGAAGCGATAGCCTCCCGAAAAGTTATAGCAGTTGTAGCCGTTTTCGGAAAGTATCCTGCATGTGAGGTAGCTGCGGAGTCCACTCTGACAAATGACATAGACAGGCTTATGCTTCGGAATCTCGTCGAGTCTTTCCCTTATACTGTCGACGGGAATGTTTACAAATCCGTCAATATGACCTCTTGCGTATTCTCCGGGGGTTCTCGAGTCAAGCAGAAACACGCTTTTATTATTTACAAGCGCATCTATGTCCTCATAATGGAATTGCTTTACTAAACCGTTTGAAATATTTTCTATCATAAAGCCGACCATATTAACGGGGTCCTTTGCGGAGGAATAGGGCGGGGCATAGGCAAGCTCAAGCTCGGCAAGCTCGCTGCCTTTCAATCCCGCGCGCATGGCGGTGGCTATCACGTCTATGCGCTTATCTACTCCGTCGTATCCTACTATCTGAGCGCCGAGGAGCTTTTGTGTTTTCCTCTCGAAAATAACCTTGACCGTCATTGCGCTGCCGCCCGGGTAATAGGATGCGTGCGACATTGGAGAGAGAATTATCTTTTCAAAATCATAGCCTGCCCGCTTCGCCGCTTCCTCGTTCAAGCCTGCGGAGGCGGCGGTGAGGTTAAAGAATTTAAGAACGGACGAGCCGAGTGAACCCTTATATTCTGAATTTATTCCGCAGATGTTGTCTGCCGCTATACGCCCCTGCTTGTTGGCAGGTCCTGCTAATGATATTAAAGCTTTTTTTGCCGTTACAATGTGCGAAACCTCTATAGCGTCTCCTACCGCATAGATATCGGGGTCTGATGTTTGTAAACTGTTATTTACATAAATGCTGTTTTTTAGCCCCAACTTAAGCCCCGCATCTGCCGCAAGAGAGCTTTCGGGCGAGACACCTATGCTCAATAGCGCCATGTCCGCGCTTATAGCTCCATTGTCCGTGAAAGCTGTAATTTTTTCGTCCTTCGTCTCAAAGGCGTTGACCTCTGTGTCCAAGAGAAGCGTAACTCCATGTCTTTCGGCCTCCGCGTGAAGCGCGCATGCCATGTCAAAATCGAAGGGCGGAAAAAGGTGGTCGGAGCGTCCTATCAGAGAAACGCTGATTCCGAGCGCCGCTAAATTCTCGCACATTTCCATTCCGATAAAGCCGCCGCCTACAACAAGGGCGCTTTTGGGCTTTCTGCTGTCTATAAAGGACTTTATCCCAAGCGTATCCTCTACCGTTCTGAGAGTGAATATAAGAGGACTGTCAAGTCCCTTCATATCGGGCTTTACAGGCTTCGCGCCGGGCGAAAGGATGAGCTTGTCGTAGCCTTCCTCGTATGTTTTTCCGTTTTCAAGATTTTTTACCGTTACGGTTTTTCTTTCTCTGTTTATTTTCGTGACCTCGTGGTGAACTCGGACATCAACGCGAAACCTATCCCAAAAGGCTTCGGGGGTTTGCAGGGTAAGCTCCTCCTCGTCCCCGATCTCGCCTCCGATATAATAGGGAAGCCCGCAGTTAGCGTATGACATATATCCTGTTCTTTCAAATATCACTATTTGCGCGTTTTCGTTAAGGCGTCTGAGTCTTGCCGCGGCAGAAGCGCCTCCCGCGACGCCGCCTACAATTACGACTTTCATATGGCGATTCCTTTTTCAGAGTTCAAGATTTGCTTTTAAAAGCGTATGATATCAGTAAAGAAGCTTTAAAAGCTCGTCCTTTGAGCGATATCCTATCGCCTGATTTGTTACCTCACCGTTTTTTACAACAAATACGGCGGGGATGCTGTTAATGCAGAATGTATCTGCAAGCTCGCCTTCCTCATCTACGTTTATTTTGCCAACCTTTATATCTGCGCGCTCCTCTGAAATTTCGTGAAGAAAGGGCGCTATCATTTTACAGGGACCGCACCAGTCCGCATAGAAGTCAAGCATTACGGGCTTGTCCGAATTCAATACTTCGTTTTCAAAATTATCTTTCGTTATTTTAAGCTCTGACATGTTTTTTCTCCTTTTTTTATCCTTTTATTTTTACTGTTTTGATTTATAGTAAAGCATACAGTGGCAGTAACCTTCAAAATCGGGGTCTTTTATTTGTTCCCTGAATTGCTTGCACATGCATTTGGTGTCCTCGCTGCGCTCTCTTACACAGGGGCAATATCCGCCTGTACGCGCAAGTCCGTCCTTTACGGCTTTCACTATTTCTTCGTTTTCGTTCAGTCTTATTTTCATAGATTTTTAGCCCCCTTTCAAGTATATTTTAGCATATAATTGAAAATGTAAATGTGACTCGGTCTCTAAAAAAAATAAAAAATAAACACAATATATAGTATTTGCTATTGACTTTTGTAACAAGATATGCTATACTTGTCTCACAGTCTCAAAAAAAGGAGTTATTTATATGAAGCTTGCGGGAATGCAGAAGCTTACCTTGCTGGATTTTCCTTCGGTCGTTGCCTGCGTGGTGTTTACTAAGGGCTGTAATTTCAGATGTCCCTTTTGTCATAACGCCTCTCTTGTGTGCGGAGAGAACTCCGATTTTTTGAGTGAGGATGACATCATTGATTTTTTACGCCGCAGGCAGGGGATACTTGAAGGCGTTGTTATTACAGGAGGCGAGCCTCTCTTACACGGCGATATTCCCGACTTCCTTAAGAGAATAAAGGAGGAGGGATATCTTATAAAATTGGATACGAACGGCACCAATCCCGAGCTGCTTGAAAGCATTATAAAAGGCTCTCTTGTTGATTACGTCGCTATGGATATAAAGAACTCTCCGCGCGAATACTCGAAGGCAGCGGGAGACCTGCCGCTTGATATGGAGAAAATAGAACGCTCGAAGAATTTACTGCTTTCGGGTGTTGTGAATTACGAGTTCAGAACCACGGTAGTCAAGGGCATACATACCGATGAGAGCATGAAAGAGCTTTTTGAATGGATATCGGGAGCTGAAAAATATTATTTACAGCAATTCAAGCCGTCAGACGACCTCATTGACCCGAGCGGACTGTCCGAGTTCTCACCCGATGAGCTTAAGAGCTTTTGCAATACGGCATCCGCATATGTAAAGTGTGCCCAAATAAGAGGAATATAAAAATAAAATATATAAAAATTGGAGAAGAAAAGATGTATCAGATCATTAAAAGAGACGGAAAAATCGCGGATTTTGATATTGTGAAAATAGCTAACGCGATGAAAAAGGCTTTCGAAGCCACAGACACAGAGTATACCGACAATATTATTGACTTTTTGGCATTGAAGGTTTCGGCAGATTTTTTGCCTAAAATCAAAGACGGACATGTTGCGGTCGAGGATATCCAGGACAGCGTTGAGTCTGTTCTTATTCAGGGCGGCTATGACGGAGTTGCTAAGGCTTACATCCTTTACAGAAAGCAGAGAGAAAAGCTCCGTAATTTAAAGAGCACATTCCTTGACTATAAAGAGACGGTAAACAACTATGTAAACGCTCTTGACTGGCGTGTTAAGGAGAATTCCACCGTTACCTATTCTGTCGGCGGTCTTATTCTTTCAAACTCGGGCGCAATTACGGCTAACTACTGGCTCTCCGAGGTTTATGACTCAGAGATAAGCAACGCGCACAGAAACTGCGATATCCATATCCATGACCTTTCCATGCTTACAGGCTATTGCGCAGGCTGGAGCTTGAAGCAGCTCATCAAAGAGGGTCTCGGCGGTGTTCCCGGCAAGATAACCTCATCCCCCGCAAGCCACCTTTCCACACTCTGCAACCAGATGGTAAACTTCCTCGGTATCATGCAGAACGAGTGGGCAGGCGCGCAGGCGTTCTCCTCCTTTGACACATATCTTGCGCCCTTCGTAAAGATAGACAACCTTTCCTATAAAGAGGTTAAGCAGTGCATTCAGTCGTTTATTTACGGTGTAAATACACCCTCACGTTGGGGTACTCAGGCGCCTTTCTCGAACATCACTCTTGACTGGACAGTACCCGCAGACCTGAAGGATCTTCCCGCTATTGTCGGCGGAGAGGAGAAGGACTTCACATACGGTGAATGTCAGAAGGAAATGGACCTTGTAAACAAAGCATTCATTGAGATCATGATCGAGGGCGACGCTAACGGCAGAGGCTTCCAGTATCCTATTCCTACCTATTCCATAACAAAGAACTTTGACTGGTCCGAGACAGAGAACAACAAGCTTCTCTTTGAGATGACCTCCAAATACGGAACTCCTTACTTCTCTAACTATATCAACAGTGATATGGAGCCGAGTGACGTCAGAAGTATGTGCTGCCGTCTCCGTCTTGATTTGAGAGAGCTTCGTAAAAAGTCGGGCGGCTTCTTCGGAAGCGGTGAAAGCACAGGCTCTGTCGGTGTTGTAACCATAAACATCCCGAGAATTGCATATCTTGCAGAGGACGAGGCAGACTTCTACGCGCGTCTCGACAAGATGATGGACATCTCCGCGCGTTCTCTTAAGATAAAGAGAGACGTTATCACAAAATTGCTCGATGAGGGTCTCTATCCTTACACCAAGCGTTATCTCGGCACATTTGCCAACCACTTCTCAACTATAGGTCTTGTAGGTATGAACGAGGCTTGTCTTAACGCTAAGTGGATAAAGAAAAACCTTACCACAGAGGAAGCACAGAACTTTACAAAGGATGTGCTTAACCATATGAGAGTCCGCCTCTCCGACTATCAGGAAAAGTACGGCGACCTCTACAACCTCGAGGCTACTCCCGCAGAGTCTACATCCTACAGACTTGCGAAGCATGACGTTGCTAAGTATCCCGATATCATTACAGCATCCGAAATGTCTGATGTTCCTTACTACACCAACAGCAGCCACCTGCCTGTAGGTTATACCGATGATATCTTCTCGGCACTTGATATTCAGGACGAGCTTCAGACACTTTATACGTCGGGTACGGTATTCCACGCATTCCTCGGAGAAAAGCTTCCCGATTGGAAGGCAGCCGCAAGACTTGTGCGTAAGATAGCAGAGAACTATAAGCTTCCTTACTATACACTTTCTCCCACATATTCCGTATGTAAGAATCACGGATACTTGCAGGGCGAGCAGAAGGTATGCCCCGACTGTAATTCCTCTACCGAGGTGTATAGCCGCATAACAGGCTATTACCGTCCTGTAGGAAACTGGAATACAGGTAAGGCGCAGGAATACAAGGAGCGCAAGGAGTACGTAGTAGACGAGGCGGCTCTTAACAGAGACCTCGGCAGAGCTCCTGCCGCTGAATGCGCTTGCAGTGAGAAGAAGGCAGAGGAATCGGTTCTTACCGACGGAAGCTACCTCTTTGTTTCCGCTACCTGCCCTAACTGTAAAATAGCTCACACAATGCTCGATAAGGCAGGCTATCAGTATAAAGAGCTTCTGGCTACAGAGAATGCCGAATTGGCTAATTCTCTCGGCGTAAAGCAGGCTCCCACACTCGTAGTTGTTTCCGGCGGCAAGGTAGAAAAATATGCGGGCGTAGGCGCTATCAAGGCTATTCTTTAATTGAGGTCGGTATGTACGATATAATTGTAATAGGCGGCGGCCCTGCGGGGCTGTGCGCCGCAATATACGCAAGAAGAGCGAACAAAACGGTCGCTGTGCTTGAAAAGGCGACCTTCGGAGGACAGATAACCTTTTCCCCAAAGGTTGAAAATATCCCCGGATTTGCCTGCGTGACAGGTAATGAGTTCGCGGAAAAGCTCGTGGAGCAGGCGCTCGAGCAGGGCGTCTCCTTCGAGTTCTGCGAGGCTCTTGAAATCAAAGACGGAGAAGTAAAGACCGTTGTTACCGATTCGGGCGAGTTTGAAGCTAAGGCGGTAATAATAGCGACAGGCGCGCGCCACCGCCACTTAGGGCTCGAAAACGAGGACAGATTTATAGGTGACGGCATCTCCTTCTGCGCAGTCTGTGACGGAGCATTCTTCCGTGATAAGACCGTGGCAGTCATAGGCGGAGGAAATTCCGCATTGCAGGAGGCTTTGCAGCTCTCCGAACTTGCCGAAAAGGTCTACGTGGTTCAGAATCTCGACTTTCTTACAGGCGAAGCCGCGCTTTGCGCTCAGGTAGAGCAGAAGGAAAATATAGAAGTAATTCTCGGCACTGTTGTAGAGAAGATATCGGGTGAGGATGTTTTTGAAGGGGTTATGTTGAAAAATTCCGAAAAGAGCTATCCGCTCAAGCTGGACGGAATGTTCTTGGCTATCGGTCTTGTGCCGCAGAACGAGGCGTTTTCCAATGTTCTTACTCTCAATCAGGGCGGTTATGCCGACTACACGGAAAGCTGTGTTACCGAAAACAAGGGCATATTTGTAGCGGGCGACTGCCGCAAAAAAGATATCCGTCAGGTCACTACCGCAGTTTCCGACGGGGCTGTTGCCGCACTTGCCGCTTGCAGATATCTGGACTCTTTGAAATAATCAGAATTTCCAAAGAATTGAAAAGAGAAAAACAGCAGTTTTTACCGATGTCGGCATAAAATTGCTGTTTTTTCAAAAAGTAAACTTAAGTTGTCAATGCTCCGCAAGGTTTCGCAATGCGGCATCGTTTTTGATAGTAATTGCTCCCCTCTTATATTCGAGCAGCCCCTCTGACGCAAACCTTTTGAGCATCCTTGCTACGACCTCTCTTGCCGAGTTCGTGTATTCGGCTATCTGCTCATGAGTCATTTTGATTTCGTGCTTTCCCGTTCTTTCAAGCTCGGAGAGCAAGAATATAGCCAAGCGCTTGTCGTATCCCATAAAGATTATCTGCTGCATAGTCTGCATGACAGAGGAAAATCGTTTTGAAATAAGCTCGTACATATAGCACTTTACATATATGTTTTGTTCTGCAAGACGCTTGAAAACACCTGCATTAAGGACGAGAAGAGACACGTCGCTTACCGCTGTAAGTTGAGTTTCGAATGATATCTGCGAGATGACACAGGATGCCGAAAGCACACAGGTGTCATCGGGGGCGAGACGGAAGAGCGTAATTTCTCTGCCTCCCTCTGAGTTTATGTACGCGCGGACCGAGCCGGAGAGCATAAGGATATGTCCGAGGCATTCGTCCGAGCTGCTGTATATAAGCTGTCCCTTTTTATAATTTCTCTGCGACCAGTTACTGAGTATAAGCGCCTTTTCGCTTCCGCTGAGATGCTCGCAGAAGGGGAGCCTGCTTAAGTATTGTGATAAATCATTCATAACGGTGACCAAACGGCAGTTGCCGCCTTTCAGTGTTTTAAAAGCTTAACAAAATTCTTTATATATATAATTATATTACTGTAATATTAAAAAGTCAATACTAAATGTGACTGAGTTACATAAAAAATCAGTCCGATTTGATATCATTTTCTATAATGCAAAAGCAAGGAAAAAGTATGGAAAACAAAAAATATAAAAAGATAGCAGGTCTTTTTGCTACAATGTTTAAAATAGGTCTCTTCACCTTCGGCGGCGGATATGCTATGATAGCGTTGTTGGAAAGAGAATTTGTCGAGCGCAAGGGATGGCTCGAGCATGATGAGTTTATGGATCTCATAACCGTTTCGGAATCAACGCCCGGACCTATAGCCATAAACAGCGCGACATATATAGGATATAAGACTGTGGGAGTTTTAGGCTCGGCTGCGGCGACGCTTGGCGTGTGTATTCCCTCATTCGTAATAATATATCTTATATCTCTGTTCTTTGATGCGTTTCTTTCGCTTACGCTTGTTGCCTCCGCGTTTAAAGGAATACAGGCTTGCGTTGTATTTTTAATTCTGAACGCGGGAATTAAAATGTTCAGGAAGCTGGAGAAAAAGCCGCTTTCCATTATTGTTTTTCTCGCAGCCTTTGGCTGTCTTATAGCTTTTTCGCTCTTTTCGGTGAAGTTCTCCACGGTGTTCTATATTCTGATAGGCGCGGCTATAGGAATCGTAAGCTACTCTCTTTCTCTCGCTATCGGCAGAGGAAAGCAGGAAAAAGAGAAGGAGGATGAGCAATGATATATTTAAAGCTTTTTCTTACCTTCTTGCAGATAGGCGCGGTCTCCTTCGGCGGCGGCTACGGTATGATATCCTTAGTGCGTGAAAAGTGTCTTACTAACGCATGGCTTACCGAAGAGGAGTTTATGAATTTCATAGCGGTAGCGGAATCGACCCCTGGACCTATCGCCATAAATATGGCTACTTTTGTAGGTTCTACGCAGGGCGGGATTCTCGGCTCGCTTGCGGCGACCTTCGGAATGGTGCTTCCGTCCTTCGTTATCATTCTTATAATAGCCTCGCTCATCCGCAACTTCATCAAGTATAAGGGCGTACAGCATACATTGAAGGGAATACGCCCCGTAATTGTAGGTCTTATCATCGGCACTGCCGTTACTATGGCTTTAAATGTTTTTATAAACGTTTCTCTTGTGACGGATAAGCCGCAGTTTGACATTTTTGCCGCCATTATTTTTGCGCTTGTTGTTCTCGTATCATATCTTTATAAAAGAATACGTAAGAAGGCGGTCTCACCCATACTTCTGATACTGTTTTCGGCTGTATTGGGCATAATATTCTATTAAAGTAAACTATTGTTTGCAAAGAGCAGACATTGTTAATAAAGCTTATATCGCTGAATTGCGATAGAAAGGAAACAAATATGAAAATTTTGATTGGCGCAGACCTCGTACCACACACAAGTGACGTAGACCTTTTCATTAAAGGCGATAGCTTGGGACTTCTCGGAGAAGAGCTTAAGGCTGTTGTTGACAGTGCGGATTTCCGTATTTTCAACCTTGAAACAGCTCTTTGTGACGAAGAATCCCCCACAAGAAAGGCAGGACCTAACATCGGTTCTCCCACAGCTTCCATAAACGGCTATAAGGCTCTCGGCGTAGACCTTTTGTCTATCTCTAACAATCACGTTATGGACCACGGAAGAAAGGGCTTCGTTTCCACTATCAAGACACTTGAAGAAGCGGGCATAGCATATACAGGCGGTGGATTTACAAAGGAAGAGGCAATAAAGCCTTACATATTTGAAAAGGAAGGCATCAAGGTTGGTGTTTATGCTTGCTGTGAGCATGAATTCTCATGGATAGAGGATTACGGCTGCGGCTCGAACGGCTTTGACCCCTTGAACAGCCTTGATCACATTGCAGAATTGAAGGCACAGGTTGATTACTGTATCGTTCTTTACCATGGAGGTAAGGAGCATTACAGATATCCCTCGCCCTATTTGCGCAAGGTTTGCCGCAGAATAGTTGACAAGGGCGCTGACATCGTTTTGTGCCAGCATACACACTGTGTAGGAACCGAGGAGGATTACAAGGGCGGAAAGATCGTATTCGGACAGGGTAACTTCCTCTTTAATCTCTATGCTGGAATTGAGCATTGGAAGACCTCTCTCGCAGTTATGGT
This sequence comes from Oscillospiraceae bacterium, assembly GCA_015065175.1. GTDB lineage: Bacteria > Bacillota > Clostridia > Oscillospirales > CAG-272 > UBA1740. Next base: position 10,201 of record SVQV01000044.1, read on the forward strand.
TGACTTGACAAAGGACGGCGCAAAGGTTGATTATATTCCGATAGAGACAAACGGAACAGGAACAAGATATTCTCATAACCCCGAAATCCTCGCGGGCTTCCACGCAAGAAGCGAGGAAATAAAGCAGGAAGGCTTTATCGAAAAGGAATTTGAGAAGCTTGCGACCGAGACAGTCCTTACCCGTTATTTCCGCGGCTTCTACGGACCCGATGCAACTGTAGATAAGATATATGAGCATGGCATCAGATTTATAAACGGCATTGACTGTGAGGTACATAACGAGACTATCATCACAGGTGTCAAGGCACTAAATAAGCTCGGTAAGTACGGCGAGACAAAAGTTGACTGAGTAAACAATTGAACAAACGGAATCTTTCCGTAAAAGATGTGCGCCCCGCTTTTGATGCGAGGCGCATATTTATTTTGTCAGAAAATAATTTTGGTTTCCTGTCTGTATTTCGCGGGAGAACAGCCTACGGTTTTATGAAAGACCTGTATGAAATAGCTTGCGCTTGAAAAGCCGCTCTGCTCGGCAATTTCCGCTATTGAAAGCTCGCTTGACTGCAAAAGACCTTTTGCGTTTCCAGTGCGAAGCTCCCTTAAAAAGGAAATGGGACTTTTTCCGTAAGCTCTTGAGAATTCACGGCGCAGGTATGAGCCGCTGATGCCGAGAGTATCCGCAAGAGTATCAATTGAAAAATATGGGTCTGAGAATTTTTCGAGCATATATTTTCTTGCAAGTGAGATCTTTTTTGGTATATGCTCGTTGTTTTTCATAAGCTCAAGCGCTTCAAGCCTGGAAAGCAGCTCATAAAAAACTGCCATTTGGCTGAAATCCACGGGCGACTCGGGAACAGCGCCCTGTGTCAGCTTTTCAAAGAGAAGCGTAATTCCTTTATCGCTTACACTGATAGTGGAGGGATTGCGAAAATCTATATCTCGATTCAGCTTGAAATGAATTGCCGTTATTTGTGTCTCCTCGATAATTTGAGTCTCGTATGCAATATTCTTTGGCATAAAGGTAATGCTCCCTGCCTCTGAAACAAACTCCGTCTCCTCCGACTTTATCTGCGCTTTTCCGCAATATCGGTAAGACAGACTGTAAAAGTCACGCTTATTTACAAGAATTTTTTTGCTCTGTTTTGATATGCCGCTGAATACACGAAGCTCGGAAACAGCAGCTCTTTCGTAATTTTTCATGCAGATCACCTCGTCTGTAGTATATCATATAATTTACATAACGTCAAGTTGCGATTATATAAATTTATACCGAAAGTTGTGATTGAAAAAGGCGAAGGAGATGTGTATAATGAAGGTGAAAATAAAAAAAGGAGCAAAAAAAATGGAAAAACTTGATTTTAAGCAGCAGCTTGAAGCCGCCGCAAAAAGAATTGGTATTGATATGATAGGCTTTGCCTCAAAGAGAAGATTTGAGGGCATTGATGCTCAGCACAACCCCTTTTCTGTCTTCCCCGAGGCAAAGACTGTAATTATGCTCGGCAAGCGCGTATGCCGAGGCTCGCTTCGTGGAATTGAGGAGGGCACTAATTTCGGTGACTACGGCTTGTACGGAAAGAACTGGCTTGAGGATGAATTTCTTTCGGTCGGATGCTATGATCTCGTAAGATTTATTGAGGATAACGGCTGGGAAGCCTGCCCTCTTTTTCCCAACCCCTCAGAGCTTGGCCCGAGCGGTGTGTCGGTAGCGGAGGGACGTCCCGCGCCTAATGTATACCCCGACTTCGATTATGCCGCGGTTGCCTGCGGTCTCGGAGAAATAGGCATGAGCGGTCTTTTTCTCTCTCCGAAATTCGGCTCGCGTCAGCGTTTTCACATGATACTGACAGATGCCGAGATAGAAGAAACGCCTCTTTATGAAGGAAATATCTGTGACAGGTGCGGTAAGTGCGCGGATGTCTGTCCTCTCGGCGCGATAGATAAAAACGATACATATACGGTAGATATCTGCGGCAAGAGAAGCGAGGTCGCAAAAATAGATTACAGTATATGCAATACATGTAAAAACGGAGCATGTCCCAACCGTTTCTCCGCCGCCGCAAAGCCCGACAGAGTAGCCGCTCTATGTAACCGTACCTGTCTTTGTCATCTTGAAGAAATAAACGCTCTTGAGAACACCTTTGAGCGTGAGTTCCGAAAGCGTGAGGCTTGGGCTATAGGCACAGAGAAGGGCAAAGGAGCATCAAAATGAAGCTGACATCACAAATGATAAAGGACAGAGCGCGGGAATTGGGTATAGACTGCATTGCTATCGGAAATATCGAGCGCTTTAAGAATGCGCCTGCGCTGATGTCACCCATTACATATTTTCCCGAGGCAAAGTCTGTTATAGCTATAGGAATGCGTATTCCGCGCGGTACCTACCGAGGAATAGAGGAGGGAACGCATTGGCATAATTATACCTTTTATTCTTATAATAAGCTGAATTCTTTTTTACGTCCGCGCCTTTCATATGAGCTTGCCTGCTTTATAGAGGATAATGGCTGGGAGGCTGTTCTTCACTATCCTGGAGTTCCCGAAGGAAACGGCATGCAGGACCCCGTTGCCGAGGGCAAGCCCCCGAGAGATGTAACCTGTAGTGTACGTGTTATAGCGGCAGGCTGTGGGCTTGGCGAGATTGGATTTTCCAAGGTGTTTCTTACCAAGGAGTTCGGACCGAGAGTAAGACTCGGACTCATATTCACCGACTGTGAGCTTGAGCCGGATCCTATTCTTGAGACAGGAGAGATATGCTTGCACTGCGGAGCCTGTGAGCGTGAGTGTCCCGGAAATGCCGTTCCGTCGGTAAAGGATGAGAGCAAGAGGCTTTATGTTGATTTTGCGGGAGAAAAAACCGTCTGGTACGGCGATGTCAGAATGGGACGCTGTACCTTGTCTCATCACGGTATGAATAACGAATGCTCTCCCTTCCTTAAAAAGGAATTTCCAAACATGGCATTTGATGTCAGAGAAAGCGAAATGACAGAGGAGGAGGCATACATACTCACCTACACTCTGGCGCGCGCTCAGTGGTGGAGAAAGCCCGACTCCCATAAAGCCCTGGAGTATTACGATTATATTCTTAAGCATACGGGTTATTTCGCTATATGCGGCGCAAGGGGCTGTATACGCGCCTGTATGAATATGCTCGAAAAGACGGGCAGAATAGAAAACAAATTCCATAACAAGTTTTATCGCAAGGAAAGCTGGCTGCTTCCAAATAAGCCCGAGACCGTTTCGAAGGGAGTAAACCCGTACAGAGAAGAATATCTTGATAAGAAGTATCCGGGAATACGTGAAAATGAATATGTAATGACGGAAAGCGAAAAAGAGAGCGGAAAATAAAACGAAAAAAGTACGAAGCACTGTCATTTTCGAAAAATCATAACAAATTCTATGTTTTTTGAAAAAATGCGCATAATTGTTTCGAAAAGTTAACCAAAATTATCGTTTTAAAGATTTTAACGGTACAATGTTTTTGTTATAATAGTTTCGAAGCAAGTATGCGAATACAAGCTTTCCTGCTTGAAGAAATTTACAGCTGACTATATTTAAATTATATGGAGGACATACCATGCTTTCAATCTATAAATGCTCTGATGCATCGGCGGTGGATTTTGCCGCAGAGGAGCTTAAGCGCTATATCCGTATGATGATGCCCGAGGCAGGGCAGGTCACGGTTTGCTATAAGAAGGATGCCGTTGACGGCTTCCGAATCGGTCTTCTTTCGGAATTCGGTCTTCCCGACAGCGATGTTGAGGACTCCTATATGGACGAGATACTGTATGCCGACTGCTCGGAAAAGGGCGGAATAATTGCGGGTAACAATCCGCGCGCCGTGCTTCTTTCGGTGTATGAATACCTGCGCGCACAGGGCATCCGTTGGCTTTATCCGGGTGTAGACGGAGAATATATTCCCGACAGAGAATCGCTTTCTCCCGTGTCGTTCCGTATAAAGCCATCCTGCCGTTACCGCGCGTTCGCGAATGCGGCGGCAGCCTCGCAGCAGTCAAGCATGGCTATGATAGACTTTTTGCCGAAGATAGGAATGAACACCTTTATGTTCGAGTTCCGTATACCCACACACTATACGGACAGCCATTATAACCACCTCCATAATCAGAAAAACCGTCCTGCCGAGCCTGTGACTCCACGCACTATATTGGCTTGGAAGCGAAGCTGTGAGAGCGAGGTGGACAGACGTGGGCTTATGTTCCATGACGTAGGACACGGCTTCTGCATAGATGCCTTCGGCATAGACTCCTGCCTTTCCTGGTACAAGAGCGACGAGTGCCATATTCCCGAGAATATGAGACAGTATCTTGCAGAGGTCAACGGTCACCGCGGATTTTTCGACGGCGTTCCGATAAATACGAACTTCTGTATGTCTAATACGACAGCGCGTAAAATGGTCGCAAGGTGTGTGGCTGATTATGCCGCAAATCACGAAAATGTTGACCTGCTTCACGTGTGGCTTGCCGACGGTATCAATAACCATTGCGAATGTGAGGAATGTAAGAAAAAGATACCGTCCGACTGGTATATAGATATGCTCAACGATATCGATGAGGAAATGACGGCGCGAGAGCTACCGGCGAAGATAGTTTTCCTCTCCTACGTGGATATTGCCTGGGCGCCTGAATGCACAGAGCTTAAGAACCCCGACCGCTTCGTCTTTATGCTCGCTCCGTTTACAAGAAAGTATTATGACAGTATACCGAAAAACGGAATAAATGCTATAAATCCCCCCTATAAGCGCAATAAGATATTCCTGGCGAAGACGCTTGAAGAATATCTCGCATTTTATAATGACTGGAGAAAGACCTTCCACGGCCCTGCCTTCGCGTTTGAGTACCATTTCTGCTGGGCAGATTTCCGTGATTTTTCAAAGCTGGGAATGGCTAAGCTTATCTATGACGAGGTGCGCCTTTATAAATCAATGGACATAGACGGCATAGTTGAGGACGGAGACCTTCGCCCCTTCCTGCCGAACGGAATTCAGCTTTATACCCTTGCGCGCACGCTCTTTGATACGGAAATTTCCTTCGAGGATATCATAAAGGATTATTTCTCGCATCTTTACGGAAAGGATTATGAGCGTTTTATTGCCTTCTTTGAAAGGATAGGAGAGGTCTTTGACTGGAAATATTTCTCCGAGCTTGCTTCGGAAAATCCCAGGATATGCAAGTTCTACAGTCCCTCTGCCGCAAAGAAGCTTTCCGCATACGGTCCTCTTATCGAGGAGGGAAGAGAGCTTGTGCGTGAGCATTTCAACAGTGAGATACGTGTGCAGACGGTCGGTGTCCGTCTCTTGTCCCATTATCTTGACCTGTTGGAGAAAACCGCCGAGGTGATGATAAAAAAAGCCGAGGGCAAGGATAAGGAAGCCGCCGAGCTTCTGGATGCTTTCAAGGATGAGTTCGGAAAGCGTGAGTGTGAGATAGAGCCTTATTTCAACCATTGCTGCTATTTTAACTTCCTTGACTATGTTGTGGTGGGAAATTCCTCGAACATAGACTTTTTGGAATAACTGCTCTATCTGAATAAATTTACCGAGCTTGACCGTATATACGCAAAACGGGGCTGTCCCATTAAGACAGCCCCGTTTTGAATTGTCCCCTCAACCACCAGCAGTGCTGGTGGCACCAAAAAGCTTTAGCTATGCGTAGAAAAAATACCTCCTTTGATGTATAATAGAGTTGGTCTGCCAACCAAACAATAAAAACATCAAAGGAGGAT
>SVQV01000181.1 GCA_015065175.1 Oscillospiraceae bacterium
GTTAAGGATAACACGCTGAGCGGTGCTCTTGTTTGTTTTCTGTGAATGAATTGATGCTAACGCATCATGAATTGGCTTTGCCATGAATTCTCGCTTCGCTCCATGAATTGAATTGCAACCAACGTGCCGCAAGGCACAATTCATGCCGCAGGCAATTCACGAAAGCACGGCTTTCAATTCACGCAACCGCAAGGTTGCAATTCATTGCGTGTTCTCCGTTAAGGATAACACGCTGAGCAGTGCCTCTGTAGTTTTTTATATGCGTGCCCGTTGTACGCCTTACGATTCGGAAAAGGGGCTTTCTTTTCCGAATCTGTTCGTTCTTTTACTTTTTCTCAAATTCCTTTCCATTTATCAAAAAATCAATAGAAACGTTGAAATATTCGGAGAGCCTTTTCAGCATCTGAATATCGGGACTTCTCTTGCCGTTTTCGTAATGAGAAAGTGCCTCGCGGCTTATATTAAGATCAAGGGCAACCTTCAATTGATTAAGATTTCTTTGTTTTCTTATATTTTTTAGCCCAATCAGTCCGCCGTTTTCCTTCATAAATTAAAATCTCCTGTTTTTCGCAAAACCTCTTGACTTTATTGTAACAAAATGTTACTATATAAATGTTACAATTTGTAACAATAAGCATTATGAAAGGAAAGGATAAAAAATGGAAATTCAAGAAAAAAAGAAAAATCCCGAGCTTGCCGCGATAATAGCGTTTGCTATTATGGCATTTATCAAGCTGGTATATCTCATTGAAGGAATGATCTTCTTTGCAGGGAAAAAGATCCCCGATTTTCGCATCAACTATGACATCTTATTTTATTTCACAAACCGATTGGAACTTAAAGGCTATTTGTGTGAATGTATTTACTCGATAGTTTTGTTTGCGGCAGTTATACTTTTGCTCCTTCGAAAAAAAAGAGGCTTGATGCTTCCCGGCGTTATCTATCTTCTCGCGCTGAAAACAGTCGTAGGTGCTTACAAGGCTATCGTTGTATGTATGAATATTCCTTCTGCGCGCGTTCCCGTTATGCTCGACGGAATTTCTGCGGCACTGGTGAATATGGCTATTATCGCCGTTCTTGCCGTATGGCTTCTGTCCTTGCTTTCCGAAGCTCTTGATATTGAGAAGCTCGTGCAAAAAAGAGAGCTCCTTGCAAAAATGCACAAAATCATTTTTATTGTACTCTCGGCTTTTACTGCGGTACATTGCGTTATAAGCATTATAGCGTATAAATCCTTTTTTGCTATTGATTTCATAAATATCGCCTGGATTTTTGCCGCTTTTTCGCTAAACAAAATGATTTCACCCAAGAATGAAGAAGTAATTTAAGGGAGGATTTAAAAATGGAAATGCAAGAGAAAAAAATAAGAAGAGCATGGATAGCAATATTTGCATTTGCCTTCCTTGCCGCAAATGAGGTGCTTATTTGTATAAAATATTCCTCGTTAGACTACAATGTAAAAGCACAGACGTTCAAGGTTCTTTGCGCTGCGATCATATTTGTTGCTGCCGCGGCAATACTCTTCATAAGAAAGAAAAAAATATTCCCGGCGGCTATTGGAATCCTTCTGGTGCAATATGCCGTTAAGACGTACCTATCGATCACGAAATTTTTCTTCCCGATGACCGCGCAAAGCATTTTCGCCGGGCTGACAGAATTTTTATTCGGCGCATCGGTTTTAGGCATCCTCACGGTTTTAGGATTATATGTATCCTCCGAAGAGCTCGGATACGAGCGCGGTACGGAGAAACAAGCGCTGTTTTCTAAGATATACAGAATCTGTTTCTGTGTAGCTATGCTTTCGGCGGTATTGATGGCGGTATCGAGCTTGATCCTTGCGAAAAAATGCGTTATACCAAGCATGTACGCTAACAAGTATAATTATGAAATGGTACGGTTGATCGAAATGCGTGTCGGAGAAATAAATATCCATAGCGCTGACGTGGGAATAAGCATTTATAAGCACGGATATCTTGCAAATTTATTGCTCATACCCGCGATTGCTTCGCTCAAGCACCGTCTTATGCCCGAGCCCAAGCGCATCGGTGACGAGGTATACGTTGCAAGCGAATACTACGTATCGCTCGGCAAGCATATCTGTCTTTTGATATTCACCGGCGGAATCTGGCAGATGATCTGGACGTATAAGATAACCAAGATCACCAATGCTGACGATAGCGAGTCAAACAGAAATCCCACCTCTCAGCTTTTGCTTTGTCTTTTTGTTCCGTTCTATATCATATACTGGACGTACAAGACCGCATTGAGGATAGACAGGATCGCCGCCGAGAGAGAGCTTCAATCGGATATCGGCACCGTCTGCCTGATACTTTCGATCTTTGTTCCCTTTGTACCTCCGATCCTTATGCAGGATAAGATGAATCAGATCCTGCTCGGAAACGTCACCGCTCCAAAGCAGAAGGAAAGCGAAGCCATTGAGTCTATAGAAAAATACAAGGCTCTCCTCGATTCGGGTGTCATCACCGAGGAGGAATTTGAAGCAAAGAAAAAGCAGCTGCTTGGTCTTTAATTACATCGCAAATGTTCACTTACAATAAAACGAAAAGAATACACATAATTAAAAACGTATAATAGTACGGCGCAAACTATTCCCTTGTTAAGTCTTGGGAACGGTCTGCGCCGTTTCTTTAATAACATTTTCCGAGAGGGATGGCGATAAAAACAGGAAAACATATTTACAAATGCGAAAAAATGTGTTATAATGACCTTGCCAAACAAAAACGAATAACGATTTTTAGGATAGCTCTCTATTTTTATAGG
>SVQV01000045.1 GCA_015065175.1 Oscillospiraceae bacterium
GGGAAGCCTTGATCCCGACGATTTGATCAGAGAGAGCCTGTAGATTATCCCTTGTATCAGGATTTTTCTCATTCCTTTTTCCACAGAAGTATGTTCTGGGCAGAGGATTGTGAGGACATTTCCTTCTGCGGTAACGCTACGATAGATCTGCGTGAGGTATGGGAAAAGCCCGGTGCGGTCAATGAGGAGCTTTGGCGTTGCGCTCGCGCAAACAAGATATTTGCTCTCAAGAATTGTAAAATGGTAGTCATTTCCGACTTGAAGCTCTACAATTCCACCGACCTTGCAGTATATCTTGCGGGATGCGAAAACGTAAGAATTACAGGTCTTACAATGTGGGTAAATATAGACGGTATAAGCCCCGACTGCTGTAAAAACGTAGTAATTTCCGACTGTCACGTTGTTGCGGGCGATGACGCTATCGTACCTAAAAGCTCATATACCTTGAACGAAAATAGACTTTGCGAGAATATTACTATTACAAACTGTACCGTTTCCTCGCGCATGTGCGCTATTAAGTTCGGCACAGAGACAAACGGCGGCTTTAAGAACATAACGGTAAGCAACTGCACTATTTACGATACCTGCTATACAGGTCTCGCACTTGAAATTGCCGACGGCGGCGAAATGGACGGAATCATCTGCTCCAATATTACTATGAAAAACGTAGGAACTCCGTTTATCATTATGCTCACCGACAGAAGACGCGCGCCTGAGGGAGCAAAAGAGGGAACTATCAAGAATGTTATTCTCGAAAATATTATCGCAATAGGTCCTTACGGATATATTAAGCCTATAAGATATACGGGACAGCTGACCATTGATGAAGTTAGGAAAGAACCCCGCATCATGCCTTCAAGCGTTACGGGTCTTCCCAATTCCAAGCTTGAAAATATTTTGCTCTCTAACATCTATCTTACACTTCCGGGCGGCACTACGCAGAAGAGCGATGAGATAATTCCCAAGGAGCCTATAAAGGCAACTCCTGCCGCAGGTATTTACGGAATGCTCCCCTCAAGCGGAATTTTCTTCCGTCATATAAACGGCATCAAGCTGAACAATATTAACGTATCTACATTAGAGCCCGATGCCCGTGAAGCTCTTATCTTTGACGATGTTGAGAATTTGACCGTACAATAAAAGCATAAAGCTCCTTTTGTCTTTCTATGGGCAAAAGGAGCATCTTATAAAGAAAAAAACGCACATAAGTGCGTTTTGGAGCTGGTGATGTGACTTGAACACACGACCTGCTGATTACGAATCAGCTGCACTACCGACTGTGCTACACCAGCAATTCTAAGGAACCTTTACTATTATACATTTTTTTATTTAATTTGTCAAGAGGAAAAACAGAAAAAATGGATTTATGCAATATAAATGTTATCCGTTCGGTAATGGAGAGCGAGGGAATAAAATTCAGAAAAGAATTCGGACAGAATTTTTTGATAAACAGGCATATTCCCGAGGATATAGCAGATAATTGCTCCGACAGAGAGGACTGTATGATATTGGAGATAGGTCCGGGAATAGGGTGTCTTACGGCAGAGCTTGCTAAACGATATGAAAAAGTAGTTGCCGTCGAGATAGACCGAGGGCTGATTCCCGTTCTCAAAAAAACTCTTGCCGAGTTCGATAACGTTACCGTAATAAACGAAGATATAATGAAGCTGGACCTTAATACTCTCATACCTCAGCTTGCCGAGGGCAGAGAAGTTTATGTCTGCGCCAATCTGCCGTATTATATTACGACACCTATACTTATGCGCTTGCTTGAATGCGGTGTGAAATTCAATTCTATCACCGTTATGGTGCAAGCCGAGGTTGCGACACGTCTGACGTCAAAGGCAGGCGGCGGAGATTACGGCGCTATTACGGCAGTATTAGGCTATTACGGCGAAACAAGAAAGCTTTTCACAGTTTCCGCTAATTGCTTTATGCCCGCACCGAAGGTAAATTCTGCGGTAATAAAAATAGATCTGTATAAAGAACCGAAATATAAACCGAAAAATGAAAAGCTTTTCTTCGGCATAATCAAAGCGGCATTTGAGCAAAGAAGAAAGACACTTGTAAACGCTATCTTTTCAAAATACCCCGATTTCAGTAAAGAAGAATTGCAAAACGTTCTCGTGGATATGGGATACACGCCTACAGTAAGAGGTGAGACCTTGTCTGTCGAAGAATTCTGCGCCCTTTCTGACCGTCTCTTTGAATTAAGAGCTGAAGGTTGATTTTCGGTATTTGTGAGGCGCGCTTCCTGTACGCTTTTTGAATACCTTTGTGAAATAATTGTAGTCGGGAATCCCTACAAGTCCCGAAATTTCATATATAGGCTTATCTGTTGCGATAAGCAAATGCTTTGCTTCGTCTATTCTTTTCTTGGTTATATAAGCGCCTATCGTCATCCCGAAATTCTTCTCGGACAGAGAATAGAGCTTGCTTTTTGATATGTTGAATTTTTCACATAGCTCGGTGATAGACATTTCAGATGACAGATTTTCGGAAATATATTTATCAATATCCGCACCTATAGTGCTTCTGTCTATTTTTAAAAGGTCGGATAGCCATATATAGCGAGTAGCGGCTATAAGTATATTGGCGGCGGAATTTATTGTATGGGTATCATTTACCGATAACTTTTTATAGGCGGCGTTCAGAGCTTCAAAATCAAGCTTTAATTCTTCACAGATTTCCTTTCCGTCAAACTCGAATGAGCTTTGATTTTCTCCTACTACCTGTCCGAACATTATGTATCCGAGTATTTCCTGCTCGAATTTTATAGGAAAAGCAGTGTCTATCAGTCCCGCATGGCATTTTTGCGAGACGACTCCTTTTGCTTCCTTGCATTTTTCGCATAATTCTTTATCACATGCAGTACATCTTTGGGCGCCCTTCGGGGTGCTTTTTATTATGCGGCAAAATTCGGAATGCTCCCTTGGCTGATATGTAAGCTGATTTATATCCGAATCCCAGATGCTCACCGTAAGCCCCGTGATTTTGTAAAAATCATTCAGCAGTCGGTCGAGCTTTTCTATATTAAAATTAACCTTCATATTCATTCTCCTTTTTTATATCTTACTATTTTATTCTGTTTTTGTCAATAAAATAGAATAAGAATTTTAAAAAAAGAATATATTGCTAATTTTAAAACAAAAATCCCTATAATTCGGCGCTTGTGTTCCATTATAATAATCTTAGAAACAAATCATCGAAAGGAAAGAAAAATATGAAAACAACCTTTGCCCTGTATTTTGGAAACCGTGGCTTTTTCCCCGGAGAGCTGATTGCCGATGCAAGAAAAGAAATGGTTGCCGCGCTTGAAAAAAACGGATACGGCTACATAATGATGGATGAGTCTCTTACACGTTACGGTGCAATTGAGACTATTGAGGAAGGAAAGCTTTATGCGGAATTTTTAGAGAAGAATAAAGGAAAATACGACGGTATTATTCTTAGCCTTCCCAATTTCGGAGATGAAAACGGCGCGTCGGTCGCATTTGCAAATATTGATGTTCCCATGCTCATACAGGCTTTTCCTGATGAAAAGGGAAAAATGGACTTTGCGCACCGCCGTGATTCCATGTGCGGAAAAATAGCTATGTGCAATGTTTTAAGACAGTTGAAATTAAAATATATTTTGACAAAAAAGTTCAATGTGTCTCCCTTCGATGAATCCTTTGCAGAGGATCTGCGTATCTTTGCAGGAACTTGCCGTGCGGTAAAAGGAATGCGCAGCTTCAACATAGGCGCTATAGGCGCAAGAACTACCGCCTTCAAAACCGTCAGAATTGACGAGATAGCTATGCAGAACAAGCGTATAAATGTAGAGACTATAGACCTTACAAATCTTTTTGTCCTTATGAATAATGCCGACAGTAAAAAGGTAGAGAAAAAGAAAGAAAAGTATCTCGCCCTTTCTTCATTTGGCAACTATCCGCCCGAAAAGCTCGATAACATTGCGCGGCTCGGAGTTGCTGTAGATGAGATCATTGATACATATAATCTTCAGGCAATTGCCATTCGCTGTTGGGATGAGCTTGAAAAAACATACGGAATAGCACCCTGTCTGGCTTTGTGCGAGCTTAACGAAAGAGGAATTGCGGCTGCATGTGAGCTTGATGTAAATAATGCCGTAATGATGCGCGCCCTCGGGCTTGCCGCTGATTTTCCCGTTATGCTCTTAGATGTCAACAACAATTATAACGATGATGCAGACAGATGCATTCTCTTCCATTGCGGTCCCGCTCCCGCTTCGCTTATGAAGGGCAAGGGAACTATCGAAGAGCATCTTATGTTCCGTAAATCATACGGAGAAGGTACGGGCGTAGGCATAAATAAAGGCGAATATCTTGAAGGAAAGGCAACACTCGGCAGCTTTAAGACAGAAAACGGAGAACTTTGCGCTTTTGCGTCGGAGGGCGAGCTTACTGATGACGAAATAGAAGCCTGCTTCTTCGGTTGCGGAAAGGTATTTAAAAAGGATAACGTAAATGCTATGCTCAATTACATGGCAGAAAACGGATATCGACATCACGTTGCCATAACACTTGGTAATTGGGCGCAGTCGCTTAAGGATGCCTTCGATTATTTAGGCTATAAAATAGATATTATTTAAGGGGATTATAAAATGAATAAGCTTGGTATTTTTATGAATTTCTGGGAAAAGAATTGGGGCGCAGACCACCGCTATTATATAAATAAAGCGGCAAACCTCGGCTTCGATATTCTTGAGTTTCAGGCTCAGCCCTTGCTTGATATGACCGACGATGAGTGCAGAGCTATAAAAAAAGAAGCAGACATACGTGGAATAGAGCTTTCCTATAGCTTAGGACTTAACCCGAAATACGACATTGCTTCTTCCGATAAAGATACAAGAGAAGCGGGAATAAAATATCTCTCCGATATCGTCCGTAAGATTGCGGTTATGGACGGAGAGCTTTTCTCGGGTGTTACCTATGCGGGCTGGGGCGTTCCCGGTTTTATTATAAACGATAAAAGCGAGCTTCTCAAAAACAGTGTGGACTCAATGAAAAAGGTTATGAAGACTGCCGAGGAATACGGAGTTACTATCTGCTGCGAAGCGGTAAACCGCTTTGAGTCTCCCTTGATAAATACCGCAAAGGAAGCTCTTGAATACGCCGATCTTGTGGACAGCAAGTATATGGGCGTTCACCTTGACGCATATCATATGAATATAGAAGAAAACAACATAGGCGACGCTATTCGCTTGGTAGGAAACAGACTCCGCCATTTCCACACTGGTGAAAATAACCGCACCGCTCCGGGAAGGGGACATATCAACTGGGATGAGATCTTTTCCGCACTTTCAGAGATAGGCTATAAGAAAAATATCGTTTCCGAACCGTTCGTTCTCATGGGCGGCGAGGTAGGCCTCGATATAAGAACATGGCGTGACCTTGTGAGCGATACCTCCGAAAAAGCACTTGACGAAGAAGCAAAATATTTGCTCGGCTTTACAAAATCAATGCTTAAAAAATATAATATGTAAACAAAAAAACGAGAGCTTTTTGCTCTCGTTTTTTTATAGCTTGTCGGACGGAAAAACTATATTGTTTTGCCGTCTGACGATATCCATTATTTTTGTGGTTATTTCCGTATTTTTGTTATATGTTTCAGCGCTTTCGCGTCCGTGTATCATATTGTAAAAGGAAACAGCCTCGTATTTCATGTTGCTCGTTTCGCATTGAGTTAACAAAATCGGGGACTCTTTTCTCGGCAGAAGCCATATCTTGCTTGGATTGCTCAGCTTGTCTATGGTAATAGCTCCGTTTTCTCCCAAAATAAAGCTCGGGGTGACAGAGCTTGTTATTTTGGAATATGAGATCTCTGCAGTCATTGACGGATATGTTAAAATGAGAGAGCCTTGCCCTTCCATTCCGTTTTCGAGAAACACAGAATTTGATAAAATACTTTGCGGCTCGCCGAAAAGCATAACACAGCAGTGAATGGGGTATACTCCTATATCCATAATAGCCGCATTGGAAAGCAAAGGATTAAAAGCATTTTTTATTTCTCCTGCCTTGAAGCTGTCATATCTTGAAGAATACTGACAAAATTCAAACGACACGCGGCGTATTTTGCCCAAAAGCGGAAGCGTTTCCTTTATTGCGAAAAAAGCCTCATCGTAGGCAGGGCGCATAGCCTCTATAACTACACGGTTATTTTTCTTTGCCGCATCAAAAACCTGCTTCAATTGCTTGGTGTTGGGAGCGAGCGGCTTTTCGCAAATAACGTGCAGACCGTGATTGAGAGCGGCAACGGTCTGTTCAACATGGCATGAATTAGGGCTTGCAATATATACCGCATCTAAATCAGGACAGGAAAAAAAGTCTTCAAGATTAGTATATCTGAGAGGAAATCCGTATTCTTCCGCAAAAGCCATAGCTCTTTCTTCGGTACGTGAATATACCGCCTGCATTGTATAATAGGGAATAGAGCGCAGAGTGCAAGCCATTTGATCGCTTATAAAATTAGTTCCGATGAAGCCTATACGTATCGTTCTCATATCTTTTCTCCTCTTTAATCTTGAGTATAATTATTTTATCATAAAAAAGCCGTTATTGCAATAGTAAATTATTATATATTCGGCGATATTTTTTACACAAAAATATTAAACTTGTAATTAAATTTATATAAAACGCTTGACAAAATATAAAAATGGTGATATAATTGTATCACAAAATAAAAATAAAGAGGTCGAAATGGGAAAAAGTGTATATTCATTGGTACTTAATGACGATATTGTTGAGTATGTAGACAGATTGGCATACGATAAGAATACAAACCGTTCCAATATGATAAATCAAATCTTAGCGGAGTATTTTTCATTAGTGACTCCCGAACAGCAAACAAGAGAGGTCTTCGACAGAATAGAACAGATATTAAACGGCAGAGGAACTCTGCGCCTTATGATGAGTCCGTCAGATACTATGATGTCACTGCGCTCCGCTTTGATGTATAAATATAATCCTACTGTAAAATACAGCGTAGAGCTTTACCGAAACGAATACCCCGTAATAGGCGAGCTTCGTGTCTCGATGAGGACTCAGAACAATACTCTTATATTATATATGATGCAGTTCTTCAAGCTATGGATGCAGACAGAGAGCAGATATATAGGAGCGACAGAGTATTCTATAGAAGGAGGTAAGCTCTGCCGAAAAATAAAACTTAGAATTAATAACAATTCTTCGAGTGCAAGGCTGAACAGCTCGACGCTCGGAGAGCTTATAGCTGAATATATCGGAGCATTCGACAAGGCTATGAAGATATATTTTTCGCATATAGAAGATCCCACACTTGCTTCTCATGAGATTTCGCGTGTGTTTGAGGATTATCTGAAGCGCTCACCCGAAATAATTTAACTTTCTAAAAGGAGGTTTTTATATGAATATTCAAAATTTTACACAAAAAAGCATAGAAGCCATAGGGAATGCAAGAACTCTCATGGCAGAAAACAGTAATCAGCAGTTAGAGCAGGAGCATCTTTTTTACGCTCTGCTTGATAAACAGGACGGACTCGCAGGGGAGCTTATGTCTAACATAGGCGTTTCCGTGCAGTCTCTTAAAGAAGACCTTGACGATGCTATATCTAAATTGCCGAAGGTAACAACAAGCTCCGAAGCAGATAAGATATATGTTTCACATGATACGGATGCCGCCCTTGCTGAAGCCGAAGCACAGGCGAAAAAGATGCAGGATGACTTCGTTTCGGTAGAGCATATCATTTTAGGACTTCTTATAAAGCCTTCGCGTGTGATGAAGGATATATTCCATAAGCACGGTATAACAAAGGATAAGCTTCTTTCTGCGCTTAAAAACATAAGAGGTAATCGCAGAGTAAGCTCCGACAATCCCGAGGACACCTACGATGTATTGAAAAAATACGGACAGGATCTTGTCGAGCTTGCCAAAAATCACAAGTTAGATCCCGTGATAGGCAGAGATGACGAAATAAGAAACGTTATTCGCATTCTTTCGAGAAAAACCAAAAACAACCCCTGCCTTATAGGTGAGCCGGGTGTAGGTAAAACCGCTATAGCCGAAGGACTCGCTTTGCGTATAGTAAGAGGAGACGTACCCGAAAACCTTAAAAATCGCTCTATCTTCTCGCTTGATATGGGCGCGCTCGTTGCGGGTGCGAAGTTCAGAGGCGAATTTGAGGAGAGATTGAAAGCGGTCTTGAATGAGGTCAAGGCAAGCGAAGGAAAGATAATACTCTTTATAGACGAGCTTCACACTATAGTGGGCGCGGGAAAAACCGACGGCGCAATGGATGCGGGAAATCTCTTGAAGCCTATGCTTGCAAGAGGAGAGCTTCACTGTATAGGAGCAACAACTTTAAACGAGTACAGACAGTATATAGAAAAGGATGCGGCGCTCGAAAGACGCTTCCAGCCGGTGCTTGTAGATGAGCCTACTGTCGAGGATACAATATCTATTTTAAGAGGATTGAAAGAAAGGTATGAGGTATACCACGGTGTAAAAATTCACGACAATGCGCTTATCGCCGCCGCAACTCTTTCAAACAGATATATTTCGGACAGATTTTTGCCCGACAAAGCGATAGATTTAGTGGATGAAGCGTGCGCCTTGATAAAGACCGAAATGAACTCAATGCCTACCGAGCTTGATGAAATTTCAAGAAAGATAATGCAGCACGAAATCGAGGAAGCGGCGCTCAAAAAAGAGACCGATAAGCTTTCTGCCGAGCATTTAAGCCAGATAAGAAAGGAACTTGCCGAGCTGCGCGATGAATTTTCAAGTATGAAGGCAAAGTGGGAAAACGAAAAACAGTCTATAGAAAAGGTTCAAAAGATAAGAGAAGAAATAGAGCAGACCAATGCCGAGATAGAGCAGGCGCAAAACAATTACGATCTCACAAAGGCGGCAGAGCTGAAATACGGCAAATTGCCTCAGCTCCAAAAGAGCTTGGAGGAAGCCGAAGGACTTGCCGACGAAGCGGAAGGTAAAAATGTCCTGCTCCGTGATAAAGTAAGCGAGGAGGAGATAGCCAAGATAGTTGCAAGATGGACGGGAATTCCTATCGCCAAGCTTATGGAGGGCGAGCGTGAAAAATTGTTGCACCTTGATGAGATCCTTCATAAGAGAGTGATAGGTCAGAATGAAGCCGTAGAAAAGGTTTGTGATGCAATTCTTCGCTCACGCGCGGGAATACAGGACCCGAAACGCCCGATAGGCTCATTCTTGTTCTTAGGTCCTACGGGTGTAGGAAAAACCGAGCTTGCAAAGGCTTTGGCAGAAGCGCTCTTTGATGACGAGCATAATATAGTCCGCATAGATATGAGTGAGTATATGGAGAAATATTCGGTCTCACGTCTCATCGGAGCGCCTCCCGGATACGTCGGATACGATGAGGGCGGACAGCTTACCGAAGCCGTAAGAAGAAAACCGTATGCCGTTGTGCTTTTCGACGAAGTCGAAAAAGCCCATCCCGATGTTTTCAATGTTTTGCTTCAGGTCCTTGATGACGGAAGAATTACAGACAGTCAGGGAAGAACAGTCGATTTTAAAAACACTATAATAATAATGACCTCTAACTTAGGCTCGGATATTATCCTTGACGGAATTAAGGAAAACGGTGAAATAAGCGAGGAAGCAAGAGAAAATGTTTCTATGCTTCTGAAACGCAGCTTCCGCCCCGAATTTCTCAACAGACTTGATGAAACAGTATTCTATAAGCCGCTTACAAAGGACAATATAAGTCGTATAGTAGATTTGCTTATCTCAGATCTGCAAAAGCGTCTTGAGGATAAACGTCTGTCTATAAATGTCACCGATGAAGCAAAAAGCTATATAATCGAAAGTGGCTATGACGTCAACTACGGCGCGCGTCCTTTGAAGAGATTCTTGCAGAGCAATCTTGAAACGCTCCTTGCAAGAAAGATAATTTCGGACGATTTAGCCCCCGATAGCACAGTAACCGTAGATTTCGAAAACGGAGCTTTGACTGCAAAATAAAAATCTTTCATTATCAAAAGCACTAAGCGAAAAAGAGACCGAGTAAAAAACTCGGTCCCTTTTGTTATAGGCTTCATTATTCAACAAACGCAACAGGCTGTCCAAGTCTGTCGCTCTCAAATGCGGCTTCCATAACCTTTAAAACACGCATCATCTCGCAGTGCTTTATAAGCTGTTCTTCCTTGCCGTCGATAGCGGCGCATACATTGCGGTAGAAGTCGTGAACGTCGGACATCGGCTTTTCTACCTCGTATTCGTCTACAGTAACACTGTCGCGCGGAGCCATTGTCTTTGTAAGACCGGCAGCGGTCTCTACAGGGATAACCTCGCTCTCGTGCCAGTACTTGCAGTGAACGACCTTTGCCTTTTCACGCCAGTCGGTTATTATGGCTGAACCGTTTTCCGCCTTCATATAGAAGCGGGGAAGTGCTATAAAGTTATATGTACCAACCTCTACAAATGCAACAGCTCCGCTTTCAAATGTAATAGTAAGATAGAAGCCGTCATCTACTTCATTGTTCGTAATATGAGTGCAGGTGCATTCGATCTTCACTATCTTTTCTGTGTATATCTGAAGAAGCTGATCTATAAGATGAACGCCCCAGTCGAGTATCATACCGCCGCCGTGAGCCTTTTCGCCTCTCCAGTCGCTCGGAATACCTCTTGAGCCGTGAATTCTCGACTCGATGCGGAGAGGCTTTCCGATCTTTCCGCTCTTTACTATTTCCTTTATTGCGAGGAAGTCAACATCCCAACGCCTGTTCTGGTGTGTAGTAAATATTTTTCCGCTTTTTTTAGATGCGGCGATCATATCGCCAAGGTCCTCGGATGAAAGCGCGACAGGCTTTTCGCATATAACGTTTTTGCCTGCCATAAGCGCTTTGATAACGATCTCCTTGTGAGAGTCGTTAGGTACTGCAACAGTGATGAGATCAACCGCGGGATCGCTTAAAACCTCGTCAAGAGACTTGTACGCCTTGATTCCTCTGGATTCAGCAAGCGTTCTTCTTTCTTCTTTTATATCATATATGCCCAAAAGATTTACAACGTCACTGTCCTGTGAATGAAGAGTGTGCCAGCCTCCCATTCCTCCGTATCCTATTACTACAAGATTCTTTTTGTTTGCCATGATAAAATTTCTCCTAATTAATAAGGAAATAAAAATTCCTGTATTTTCTAACGTACATATAATATCACTTTGAAACCAAAAAGTCAACAAAAAACGCTTGAAAATCAAATATTTATTATAAAAAATCAAATAATTCTTATAAAACTATTGCATTTCCTTTGATAGTGTGTTATAATACTATCAATTTAGCAAGCTAAAGTTTAGCTGAGTAAAGTTTGCTCGCTATTCAAGGCTTACCAAAAATATTTTTATTAAAAAGAGGGAACAAAAATGAAAAGAATCATTTCACTCGCACTCGCACTTCTTATGTTGACAACCTTGTTTGCTTTCACAGGTTGCGGTAAGAAAGAAGACACACTCGTATGCGGTGTTACTAACTTCGAAAAGATGAACGAAAAGGACGAAAACGGCAACTGGACAGGATTTGAGTCCGAGTTCGCTATGGAAGTCGGAAAGCTCATCGGTATGAATGTTGAATTCCAGGAAATTGACTGGAACCAGAAGTATATGGAGCTTGCCGCAGGCACAATCGACTGTATCTGGAACGGCTTTACAGCTAACTCCTCCGATAAGATCGACGGCGTTGACAAGAAGCGCTCCGATCTCGTTGACTTCTCTTACGGCTATATGCTCAATCAGCAGTGCATCGTAATCAACAAAAAGAATGCTGATACCATCAAGACAGTAGCCGACCTCGCAGGTAAGACCGCAGGCGTTGAGGGCGGAAGCGCAGGCGAAAGCTACGCATCCTCTGTTACCGATAAGCTCGAGAAATACCCCGCGCAGAACAAGGCATTCCTTGAGGTTAAGACAGGAACTGTCGATTTCGCTGTAATGGATATCGTTCTCGCTCAGAACATTTGCGGTAAGGGCGACTACACCGATCTTATGATAGTTGAAGGCATTGAGCTTGAGTCAGAGGTTTACGCTATCGGCTTTGAAAAGGGCAGTGAGCTTACTGCTAAAGTAAACGGAGCAATAAAGACACTCTTCGACAACGGTAAGATCGCGGAGCTTGCGGAAAAGTACGGCTTCGAAAACGTTGTTAAGCTTGTTGAAACAATCGATTTTGACTGATCGTAATAAATAAAGGAATCAAACATGGCAATTACATGGTCATCATTCATTAATGTAACCGTGAGCCTGCTTGAAGGATTTGAAAAAACATGCCTGATCTTTGCGCTAACACTCGTGTTAGCGCTTCCTTTAGGTTTAGTCATTTCTTTCGGCTCTATGTCGAAATTCAAGCCGCTCGCTTATCTTACAAAGGTCTTCGTCTGGATAATACGCGGAGTTCCGCTTATGCTTCAGATATTTGTTGTGTTCTACGTACCGAGGCTTTTGTGGGATATGTCCTTCTTTACTCGCTTCAATGCGGTAATTGTCGCTTTTGTTATTAACTACGCCTGCTATTTTTCCGAGATATACCGAGGAGGAATAGAGAGTATTCCGCGCGGTCAGTACGAAGCGGGCAAGGTGCTGGGCATGACTAAGTCGCAGATATTCTTCAGAGTCGTTTTAATGCAGGTAGTGAAGCGCATCCTCGCTCCTATGTCTAACGAGGTCATTACGCTCGTAAAGGATACTGCGCTCGCAAGAGTTATAATGGTTGTGGAAATTATCAAAGCCGCCGAAGAATATGCCGCATACGGTCTTATCTGGCCTTTGTTCTATACCGCGATATTCTACTTGCTTTTTGTCGGAGTACTCACGCTTCTCTTTGGATATTTTGAGAAGAAGCTCGATTATTATAAGGTCTGAGGAGGAATATCAATATGGCTTTTTATGAAGTAAAAAATATGAAAAAGCACTTCGACAAGCTTGAAGTACTGAAGGGTGTTGATATTTCACTTGAAAAAGGCGAGGTTCTTGCGATAATAGGCGCGTCGGGAAGCGGAAAAACCACCTTTTTGCGTTGTCTCAATTTTCTCGAAAAGCCCGATGAGGGAGAAATTGTAATTGACGGTGAAAAAATATTTGACTGGTCGGATAAAAAAGCGTTGAGCGAAGAACAGATCCGTCAGAAACGCCTTCATTTAGGACTTGTCTTTCAGTCCTTCAACCTCTTTCCTCAGTATACCGTAAAAAGAAACATAACACTCGCATCAGAGCTTCTTGAACAGGAAAAAGCAAAAAAGACAAAGAAAAAGCTTTCAAGAAACGATAAGCTCGCTATCTCCGAAGAGGTTGGAAAGAGAGCAGATATTCTGCTTGAACAGGTAGGACTGTCCGACAAGGCAGATGCATACCCATGTCAGCTTTCGGGAGGACAGCAGCAGAGAGTAGCTATCGCGAGAGCCTTGGCGTTAAGCCCCGATATTCTTTGCTTTGATGAGCCGACGTCAGCCCTTGACCCCGAGCTTACAGGCGAGGTCTTGCGAGTTATAAAGGACTTAAAAGGTTCGGACAGAACAATGATAATAGTTACTCACGAAATGGAATTCGCGCGTAACGTAGCTGATAAGGTTATGTTTATGGCAAACGGTGTCGTAGAAGAAATAGGAACACCCAAGGACATATTTGAAAATCCCAAGAGTGAACTGTTGAAATCGTTTTTAAATAAGTCTATGGAGCTGTAATAAACACTTGGATATTTGATACAGAAAGGAACAAAAATGAGCAACTGGAAACAAGGTGCCGTAACTCTTGCCTGCGATGAGTTAAAAGACAGAATAGCAGGAAAAAAGGTTGCGCTGATGATGAACACGACAGCGCTTGATAACGAGGGCAGACTTCTTATTGACGTTATTGTCAATGAAAAGTGGGCAGAGGTTCCGTTTTTCTTTGGAATGGAGCATGGTGTAAGAGGAAATTTTTACGGAGGCGATTCAAAGATTTCCGATATAGATGAGAAGACAGGTATAAAAATAGTAAATCTGTATGAGTACGAGGAGCTTCGTCCTCCTGTTGAGTTGATAGAAAAGGTAGATGCCGTTGTATTTTCCGCTCAGGACGTTGGAGTCAGACATTGGACCTTTACACCGTGGCTCATGGTTCTTATTGAATCCTGTGCGAAAGCGGGCAAAGAAGTTATAGTTCTCGACCGACCCAATCCGATACGCGGAGATATAGTTGAAGGCGGTCTTCCCGACAAAAAATTTACACTAAGACCGCAAGGACTTATTTCTGGTGTTGATTATCCTCTCCGTCACGGTATGACGATAGGTGAGCTTGCCTTAATGTACAATGATATGCGGAATATCGGTGCTAACTTGACGGTCCTTAAAATGCGTGGATGGCGCCGTGATATGTGGTATGACGAAACAGGACTTGCATGGGTTCCCGCAAGCCCCAATATGCCTGATATGGACACACCGCTTTTCTTTGCTGCAACAGGACTTATGCAGGCTGCAAATTTCTCTCTCGGAATAGGTACAACGACGCCCTTTGAATATGTGGGAAACACGGACTTTGATGGCGATCTTCTTGCCAAGGAGCTTAACGCCCTTAACATTCCGGGAATATATTTTATTCAGAAGTATTATATGGCTATGACGTTTTCTCTTACTCCGAAAGAGGGGGCAGAGCGTAAGCTTGTATTATGTGACGGTGTGTTTATGGTTATAAACGACAGAAATGTTTGGCGTCCCGTTGAAACACAGCTTCACATAATGGATACTTTAAATCGCATTTTCCCAGATAAAGTAAACTTCGAGCATCATGCCAGAGGCAGTAGAATCAGAATGTGTACAGATAAGATATGCGATGCCCTTAAAGAGGGAAAAAGCCTTGCTCCGATCATAGAAGAATGGAAGCATGGAGCAGAGAAGTTTAAAATCATGAGAGAAAAATATTTGCTTTATTAAAATGGTCAAGACCGCCGATGCTTTCGGCGGTCTTGATTTTTAGTGAAGAAAAATTATATTGTTTTAAAATATACCTGCAAGCTTGAGTAAGAATGAAGCTAAAAATACAGAGATGGCTGAGATAAGAGTAGTCCACACAACAAGCTGTCCCGCAAGCGTATGATCTGCTCCCATTTCCTCAAGCCCCGAGTCTCACTCTTACAGACGTCTGCCCTTGAGATAAGAGAAGAACATATGAATCCCGGCTCGGTGCGCTTGATATATCCCTTTGCTTCGATCTTTTTTATTACGGTATAGGTGGTGTTCTTGTTCCAACTAAATTCTTTTTCGGCAAGAATACCCAAATCCTTCGCGCTTATCGGCTCATACGCCCATATAAATTCCATTACTTTAAGCTCGCTATCAAATAATTTTTGTGTCATACTAACTCCTTTCAGACTATTGCTATAGTATATAC
>SVQV01000182.1 GCA_015065175.1 Oscillospiraceae bacterium
TCACAAAGGGAACGAACGAGCCATACAGAATTATGACCTCGCGCTCGGAATACAGGCTTCTGCTTCGACAGGACAATGCCGATTTGAGACTTACCGAGATAGGATACAGGGCAGGACTTGTCAGTGAGGAAAAATATTCCGCATTTTGTGAGAGAAAGAGACAGATAGAAAAGGAGGTCGAAAGACTTTCTTCGGTAATAGTCACGCCTTCAAAGGAGAATAACGAATATCTCGCATCGCTCGGTTCTTCTCCTATCTCGACGGGAGTAAGGCTTTCAGAGCTTTTGCGACGTCCCGAGCTTGATTACGGCAATTTGTCTCCCTTAGATAAATTCCGTCCCGAGCTTTCCGAAAGCGTTCGGCTCACCGCGCAGATAAACGTAAAATATGACGGCTATATAAAGCGCGAGCTTTCAGAGGTAGAAAAGCAGGAGAAGCTTGAGAACAAGCTCTTACCGCCCGATATCGACTATATAAATCTGAAGGGCTTACGAATTGAGGCGGCGCAGAAGCTACAAAAGATACGCCCGCTTAGTATAGGACAGGCTTCCCGAATCAGCGGAGTAAATCCCGCAGACATAAGCGTGCTTATTATTTATCTCGGACAGAAAAAATAATTTTTGAAAAATGATAGCAAAAAACGGCAGAGCTGAATATACTGTTATTGAGAGGCACTTTGCATTGCCTTTCATGGAGGTATTTGAGATGAAAACTAAAAACTTCTGCAAGGTGCTTGGTCTGTCGTTGCTTTCGTTTGGCGTGGGTATTTTAGCCTCTTTCTTTCTGCCCCAATCGGTTCTGGTGGTCATAGAGTCTATAGTTATCATAGCCGTCGGAAGTATTTACTTTATTCAAAAATAATTTTGCAAGGAAGACATTATGAGAATAGTAGTCCTACATTCACCGAAATTCTTCGCACCGCTTTTGAGAAGGATATTCGGCATAAAAAAGTAAATAACAGTTTACAAATTTGGGAGTATTTTCGATGCTCCCAAAATTTGTTTTTGCGCTTTTTTGGGAGATTTGAGCGCCGATGTTGTAAAAAACCGTCAAAAAACCGCAAAAACAGGGCAAAAATCCGATAAAAATGCAAGAAAATTTAAAAAAACTGTATTTTGCTATAAAAAATTTTTTCTAACCTATTGAAAAATGCATATTAATGTGATAAAATTATAAGGTATAATCTTATAAATATTTAAATGAGGTGAAAATAATGGCATTCAAAAATCAGTATCTTACCGATCTTATGGTAAGAATCGAGAAGAGAAATCCCGGTGAAACAGAATTCCACCAGGCAGTACGTGAGGTTCTCGAATCCATCGAGCCCGTACTTGAAAAGAACCCCGAATATATCGAAAAGGGTATTATCGAGTCTATCGTTGAGCCTGAGAGAATCATCAAGTTCAGAGTTCCGTGGGTAGACGATAACGGAAAGGTACAGGTAAACAGAGGTTACCGTATCCAGTTCAACAGCGCTATAGGTCCTTATAAGGGCGGCTTGCGCTTCCATCCTTCCGTAAACGAGAGCATCATCAAGTTCCTCGGCTTCGAGCAGACCTTCAAGAACTCCCTTACAAGTCTTCCTATGGGCGGCGGTAAGGGCGGCGCAGACTTCGACCCCACAGGCAAGTCCGATATGGAGGTTATGCGCTTCTGCCAGAGCTTTATGACAGAGCTTTCCAAGTATATAGGTCCCGATACAGACGTTCCCGCAGGCGATATAGGTGTAGGCCCGAGAGAGATAGGTTACCTCTTCGGTCAGTACAAGAGACTCCGTGACGAGTTCACAGGCGTTCTTACAGGTAAGGGCATCACATACGGCGGTTCTCTTATCCGTCCCGAGGCTACAGGCTTTGGCGCGGTTTATTACACAGCTGAAATGCTTAAGACATACGGCGAGGACGTTAAGGGCAAGACATTCGCGGTTTCCGGCTTCGGTAACGTTGCATGGGGTACTGTACAGAAGATTACAGAGCTTGGCGGTAAGGTAGTTACCATTTCAGGTCCCGACGGTTATATCTACGATAAGGACGGCGTTTGCACCAAGGAGAAGATCGACTTCATGGTAGAGATGCGAGCTTCCTGCCGTAACAAGGTACAGGACTATGCCGATAAGTTCGGCGTTCCCTTCTTCGCAGGTCAGAAGCCTTGGGGCGAAAAGGTTGACGTTATTATGCCTTGCGCTACTCAGAACGAGGTTAACCTTGATGACGCTAAGAAAATGGTTGCTAACGGTCTTAAGTATTACGTTGAGGTTTCCAACATGCCTACTACAAACGAGGCTGTTGCGTATCTCCAGGCTAACGGCGTAGTAGTTGCTCCTTCAAAGGCAGTTAACGCAGGCGGCGTTGCGGTTTCCGGACTTGAAATGTCTCAGAACTCTATGAGATATAGCTGGACAGCAGAAGAGGTTGACGCTAAGCTTCACCAGATAATGAAGAACATTTATGAAAGCTCTGTTGCAGCCGCTAAGGAGTACGGAATGGAGGGCAACCTCGTTGCAGGTGCCAACATTGCAGGCTTCCTTAAGGTAGCTAAGTCTATGATGGCTCAGGGCGTGGTATAATTTAACCGTTTCTTAATTGAAATAACAAAAGGAGCTGTCTCATTAAGATAGCCTAAAAAAAGCGGATGTTCTTTACCGAAAGGTATTGAGCATCCGCTTGCTTTGTTGTATAATTTAATTGCAACAAATAATACACAAGAAAGCGAGATAATT
>SVQV01000183.1 GCA_015065175.1 Oscillospiraceae bacterium
ATCCAAAGCCTCTCGCTCGGAAAAAACTCTCGCCTGCCCTACGAAATAATCTTCAGGCCTTCCGCTGCATTTTATAATAAAATCGTGCCCTTTGAAGTATGGTAGCTTTTTGGCGACAGAAGCCGCGCAGGAGCGAAGTGCCCGAGGGAGCTTTTTATATTTTTGCATTGCCGAAGAATCGGTATACCACTCATAGCCGCCAAAAATTTCGTCAGCGCCTTCTCCCGAAAGCACGACCTTCACCTGCTCTGACGCAAGCTTACATAGGAACCAAAGAGGAACACTCGACGGATTTGACTGAGGCTCATCCATATGATACTGTATATCCGAAAATGCGTCAAAGCACTCTTCTGCCGTAAGATTATATGAGAAATTTTCTATTTTCAGAATGTCGGATAGCCTTTTTGCTTCGTTTGTCTCATCAAAATTATCGTTTGAAAATCCGACAGAAAAGGTCTTTTCGGGCATCATACAGGAGGTTATATAGCTTGAATCCACTCCGCCCGAAAGGAACGCCGCCACAGGCACGTCACTTATCTGATGCGCCTCGACCGACTCTCTTACAGTTTCGTTTATCTCGTCTCCCCAATCTTTTTCCTCACTTTCGTCAGGTGTAAAGCTTATATCCCAATAACGTCTTATAGAAAGCTTGCCGTTTTTGTAGGTAAAGCAATGCGCGGGCAAGAGCTTATATACGCCTTCAAAAAAAGTCTCCTCGGTTGCACTGTACTGCAAGGTAAGATACGGTCTCAATGCGTTTTTGTTGACTCTTTTTTCAAAGTCGGGATGCGCAAGAAGCGACTTTATTTCCGAGCAGAAGGCAAACTGACCGTCTTTTAAAAGTCCGTAATAGAAAGGCTTGATACCGAAAAAGTCTCGGGCACCGAACAGAGTTTTCTCTTTTTTGTCCCATATAACGAACGCAAACATTCCGCGAATTTTGTCGAGGATCTGTTCTCCGTATTCCTCGTATCCGTGCAAAAGCACCTCTGTGTCGCACTCGGTCGAAAAAACATGACCTTTTGAAATCAGTTCTTCTCTTATCAATTTAAAGTTATATATCTCGCCGTTGAATATTATGACCTTGCTTTTGTCCTCATTTTCAATCGGCTGAGTGCCGCCGTCAAGGTCGATTATGCTCAAGCGTCTGAAGCCGAGAGCGATATGGCTGTCCACATAATAACCGTCGCTATCGGGTCCTCTGTGAACTATGAGAGAATTCATTTTTTCTATTATTTCCTGTTTTTTGTCCTTGTCTGAACAAAATCCTACAAAACCGCACATAAATATCCTATCCGCATTTCTGCTAATTTCAATTCTTTATTCCCAAGAAAAGGTTGTGGGAGTGCCTATGCTTTCAAGATTTTCAAAATTCTTTTGTCTCAAAACCTCATATACGGCAATAGCCGCCGAATTTGAAAGATTGAGACTGCGCAAATTGGGAAGCATTGGTATTCTTACAGTAGTATCGGGATTTTTTTGAAGCAATTCCTCGGGAAGCCCTTTTGTCTCCCTTCCGAACATTAAGAACACTCTTTCGGGATAAATTATTTCGGTATACGCCTTGGGCGCTTTTGTACTGAAATAATAAATGGCTTCGTCTTTGTTTTTTTCAAAAAACTCCGCTTCGTTTTCATAATAGGTAATATCAAGCAGGTGCCAATAATCAAGACCTGCTCTTTTGAGCTTTTTATCGTCTATTTCAAACCCCATAGGCTTTATTATATGAAGCGCAGAGCCTGTAGCTGCACAGGTACGCGCTATGTTTCCTGTATTCTGCGGTATTTCGGGGCAATGTAATACTATATTGATTTTTTTCATTTTCACTCACTCTGTATTATTTTATCTCTATACATATATTTTATAACATATATTCAGAAAGTCAAGTGAAAAAAAGATAATTGTGATAAAATATTTACATTTTTTTATAGTATAGCCAATGTTTTTGTGGTAAAATACTGTTGATATAATAAAATTAGAAAATAACAAACATAAAGGAGATGCCTAACGGCTCTGATGATATGGGACTTGTTACAAAAATATTCGGCACATATAGCGAACGGCAGATAAAAGCATTAAACAAAACAGTTGATAAAATTGAGTCTTTGGCTCCTGCTTACGCCGCATTGACAGATGATGAAATGCGTGCCACTACCGATAAGCTCAAGGCACGTCTTGAAAACGGTGAGACCCTTGACGATATTCTTCCCGACGCCTTTGCTCTGACAAGAGAAGCCGCTGACCGTGTTCTCGGAAAGCGTCCTTTCCGTGTTCAGCTTCTTGGAGGAATTGTCCTTCATCAAGGCAGAATAGCCGAAATGAAAACGGGCGAAGGTAAAACCCTTGCCGCCACCCTTCCCGCTTATTTGAACGCTTTGTCGGGAAAAGGCGTTCACATCGTTACAGTAAACGATTATCTTGCCCGCCGAGACAGTGAAGA
This sequence comes from Oscillospiraceae bacterium, assembly GCA_015065175.1. Lineage (GTDB taxonomy): Bacteria > Bacillota > Clostridia > Oscillospirales > CAG-272 > UBA1740. The sequence goes on from SVQV01000183.1 coordinate 2,441, forward strand.
AATGGGAAAGGTCTATGCTTTCCTCGGTATGACAACAGGGCTTGTAGTACACGGACAGATGCCTGACGAAAAAAAGAAGGCATACGCTGCCGATATAACATACGGAACGAATAACGAGTTCGGATTCGACTATCTCCGAGACAACATGGTAACATACAAAGAACGTATGGTACAGAGAGGTCACAACTTTGCCATTGTCGATGAGGTGGACTCCATCCTCATAGACGAAGCT
>SVQV01000184.1 GCA_015065175.1 Oscillospiraceae bacterium
TTCCATAAGTACCGCAGTAAGTACATACATCAACAATGTGGCTGTTTTTCAACACTTCATTTCCAAATGCTTCAATACTCAACGGAACGCCCAACATAATAATTTCAGAAGAATTAGGCTTGTATCTGAATATGGGATATTTACGAATTTTCTTGAAACCTCTTGCTTTCCAAATTTTTTTGTCATCTTTTTTTGCTATCACAAAATTCTCTTTAACAAGACCTATATTAAGATTCAAAAATGGATGTTTGAAAAGCATAATAGACACCCCCAGCAAATTCTTTTTAATCGTTCCGTTTTATCGCCAGTTTTGCATTTGTATTACAAAAGGCTTCGGGCAAAGCCCATACCCCTAAAGATACACGGGCGCGTCCAAAGGCTCCCTCCGGGAGGGAGCTGGCGCCGAAGGTGACTGAGGGAGAGCGCGTTACAATAAAGCTAATTCAAACCCAAAGTCGCGCAGGCTCCTTCCACCGCTAACGCGGTCCCCCTCCCTCTCGGAGGGAGGCTTTCACGGCGGAATCTATATACTCGCAGACACCCGAAAAATTTGTGTTGATTTGACGGTTTGTAAACCGTATGACCTTCAGATCATATCCTTCAAGGATTTCAGTACGAAATTCATCCTTTTGTCTGCCTTCTTCGGTATAATGCTGTGACCCATCAATTTCTATGATCAGTTTGGCTTTGTGGCAGTAAAAATCTGCAATAAAATTGTCTATGGCTTTTTGCCTTTGAAATCTGATTTCATATTTTGATAGGAAATTATACCACAAATGATTTTCCTGCGGTGTTGCATTTTTACGAAGATTTTTTGCAAGAGTAATATTCTTTTCGTTGTAATCAAGCGACATACTTACTCCTCCAAAGTTTTATCGTTTTCATTATAAAACAATTCGGCAGAGAAAACAAGTTCTCTGCCGAAATCTTTTGCCTGGAAATTCTCCGTTAAGGGCAACAGAGAAATCGGAGGTTTTTTATTATTTAATCTTCTTTGCCAATTTCTTATTTGAGAACTCGCCGGTGCCGGTCAACTCGCGGATCACCTTCACGAATTCAGGCAGGTCTATTGCCTCGTCTTCTGATTCCAGCTCCACTTCAAGGACTGCCTTGCCGTTCATTGCATCCCCGCCGATCTCGTAGGGGTACACGTCGATCTCCACGATACGCTCGCCAAAGGGAAAGGCGTATCTGGTCTTTTTTAGCTCCGATTTTGCCTCGGTGTAAAGGCGGGTGTATTCATCGGGGCTGATCTCGCGCTCGTCTTCAATGCGGCTCATTTTCGTAACATGTTCTTTTCTTGTGAACACGTAGGTTATATTTTCGCCTTCGGTGATCTTTCGCACACGTCTTTCCGCTCCTGTGCCACGCTCATCCTTCAGGTATGTCTGAACGATCTCGCGGACCCGACAACCCTCCATTGATGACACAAAACCAAGGTCCGGAAGCTCTATTAGAAATTTTCTTTCGGTTTCAATACCCATGTTTTTCTCCGTTATTTCGTTTATATTATAATTTTATCTCCTGTCGCCCGGGATGTCAATAGGAATCAGAATTTTATGGCTGTCACATTCTGTCGAGGGTGGAATATACTGTTATGGCAAGGCGAAAGGAGGTGAAAATCAATGTACAACGGATGCAATTCCTGCGGCTATTCAAGAGTGGGCGGCAACTTCTCCTGGATCATCTGGATCTTCGTGATCCTTTTCGTGATCGGTCTGTTTGATAATAACGGAAACGACTGCGGTTATGATAACGACAGATGCTACAACAGAAGCAACGGCTGTGACTGCGGCTGCAACTAAATAAAAAAGCCTGGGCGGTACTTTGAAGGACAGTTTCGAGTTCAAAAGATATAGTACCTACCGAGAGGAAAAGGACAGAGAATGATTTTACACTCTCTGTCCTTTTTTCTTGACAAGCAGTGACTTAGTTTAAGACAACAAAGCCATACTACCTTAAATTTTCGATTTCTCTTTTTGCCCAATCTACACACTCACTGTCTTTTATACCATAGTCATCGGCAAGAGCTTTTATAATATTCTCCCACATTTGAATCGCCTTTTCCTTCATACCAATGTTGGTATATAAAAACGCCTGTGCATACAGAGGATCCATTTCTTTAGGAGAAGGAGCAACTTCATAGGACTGCTGATATAATTTCAATGCAGTTTCTGTATCATTGATTTTGTTGCATCTTTCTGCAATTTCAAAAAGAAGATGGCTGTCATTATAATTGGCTAATGCAGCAGAAGCCCAAATGCTTTTGGCACTTTCTTTGTTTCCAAATGCAAGCTCTATATCTCCTTTATAAACATCGAAAATAGCTCTTTTTTTCGATGAGCTCATCAAATTAGTCGCATTATCATACTTTCCATATTTAATGTAAGCGGATATTAATGCATCGATTACAGCAATATTTTGGATGTTCTTTGAATATAGAGTTTCAAGAAATTTTATAAGACGATCTGCTTCGTTTCGCTTTTCTCTGATACGTGTTAGTTTGCCGATTAGAGCAATATTGGATGGCTCGATAAGCAATCCTTCTTCGCAAAGACGTCCACCTGCGAGCGAATCTCTGTTTTCTCGATGCTCATACAATTCCACAAGTAAAGTACGTGCAGTGTTATTTTGCTTTTCTTCGCTAAGCAATCCCTTCAAATA
>SVQV01000185.1 GCA_015065175.1 Oscillospiraceae bacterium
AAATTTCGGCATCATCCATCATATATTCCTCGTACATTACTTCATTTTCTTTTATAGTCTCGTAACGCTCATAGCGCTCAAAGTTGGTGCGCTCAAGCTCCTCGGGCTTCAAGAAAAGGGAGTTTACAATGTTGTGCTTTCTCTCAAGCTTCGTACCTGTGACTGCCCAGGGCTTTTCGGGCATGGGAGCGGGAGTGAAATCAAGAGAAACAGGCTCCATCATCTGTCCCATAGTACCGTCTGCCAATATCATAGAAGTCATACGGTATTTATCGGCAAGCTCAAAGCCTTTAACCGTAAGCTCTGCCATTTCCTGAACAGATGCGGGCGCTAAAACTATCATATGGAAGTCGCCGTGCGCGCCGCCCTTTGTTGCCTGGAAGTAGTCGGACTGTGAGGGCTGAATACCGCCGAGACCGGGACCGCCTCTCTGTACGTTTACGATAAGCGCGGGAAGGTCTGCGCCCGCAAGATAGGAGATACCCTCGCCCTTAAGCGAAATTCCGGGGCTTGAGGAGGATGTCATAACTCTCTTACCTGTAGCGGAAACACCGTATACCATATTTATTGCCGCAATCTCACTCTCTGCCTGAAGGAACACACCGCCTATTTTAGGCATTCTCTTTGCCATATAAGCCGCAATCTCCGTCTGGGGAGTGATAGGATATCCGAAGTAGTGGCGGCAGCCTGCGATTATAGCCGCTTCGGCTATTGCTTCGTTACCTTTCATTAAAACCTTATCTGCCATTTCTTTCACCTCTCTACCTTAATAATACAGTCGGGGCACATCGTTGCGCAGAATGCGCAGCCAATGCAAGCCTCGGGTTTCACCGCTTCTACAGGGTGATGACCTTTTTCGTTAATTACGTCCTCGGCTATCGCAAGAACGCCCTTAGGACAGACATCTACGCAAAGACCGCAGCCCTTGCATTTGTCGGTCTTGAATGTAAGCTTTGCCATTTTTATATCTCCTTTACATATGTTTCTGTAATATTATCTGACGGAAGCTCTCGCCCGTCTCTGTCAGCTTATCTGTCAAGGTATGCACTGTCGTGTATATCATAGGTATGCCCGCGCGCTCCGCTACCTCTTTGGCAAGCGGAATAGTCTTTATAATATCCTCATCTGTGCTTTCGGCTCCCAAATTCGAATTATTCACGACTGCTGTAAACTTAAGTTTACAAGCATATTCTATCTCCCGCATTACCTCGATAGCGCTTTCGACGTCTCTTGTAAGAGGTCGGAAGGTGTTTAACACGTAGAGCATTTCATAGTCGTTTTCCTCGGCTATTTTCGGAGCTATTCTTCCGAGTGCCAGAGCGCCGCGCTCGTCTCCGCCGACGTCAAGAACACAGTAAAGGTCTCTATCATCGGTTATAGCGTATATATCCTGCGGAAGCGCGGGAATATCGACATTGGTGTTCGCATATGACGAGCAGATAAGACGTATTCCCTTTTCCCTAAAAAGCTCCTCGCTGTCCTTGGTTCTGAAATAGGGGTTCACTATATCTATATCAGCGACTGCGACACGCTCGTGTCTGGTTTTCAAGTCAAGCGCAATATTTACGGCAATATTGGTCTTTCCGCTGCCGTAATGCCCCGACAGTATGGTTATTCTTTTATCTTTCATTTTTCCTTTATTTGCATCAAAGCAGATTTCTCTGAATTTTTCCGCTTGCGGTCTTGGGAAGCGAGTCCTTGAACACTACTATTCTCGGATACTTATAGGGCGCTGTGTGCGTCTTTACGTATTCCTGAATTTCACGCTTCAATTCCTCTGTAGGCTCTGTGCCCTTTACCAAGACTATGCTTGCCTTTACAACCTGACCTCTTACCTCATCGGCGGCGGCTGAAACTCCGCACTCAAGCACGTAAGGCAATTCCATAATTACACTCTCTATCTCAAAAGGACCTATGCGGTAGCCCGAGGACTTGATAACGTCATCGACTCGTCCGACATAGTAATAGAAGCCGTCCTCATCACGCCAAGCAACGTCGCCTGTGTGATAATATCCATCGTGGCGTACCTCCGCGGTCTTGTCGGGGTCTCCGTAATACTCTGTAAAGAGTCCGCAGGGAGATCCGTTCGCTATATTGACAACTATCTCGCCCGACTCACCGACAGGAACGGGCTTGCCGTCCGCGGAGAGCAATTCAACGTCATAGATAGGAGCAGGCTTACCCATAGAGCCTATCTTATGAGGCGCGCCTGTAAGGTTACCTATTATCATAGTGCTTTCCGACTGTCCGAAGCCTTCAAGTATCTGAAGCCCTGTAGCCTCCTCAAACTTGCGGTAGACCTCGGGATTAAGCGCCTCGCCTGCCGTTGTCATATGCTTTATAGAGGAGAGGTCATATTTTGAAATATCCTCTTTTATTAACATTCTGAGCATTGTGGGGGGAGCGCAGAAGGTGGTTATCTGATATTTTGCGAACATCGGCAGAATGTCGCTTGCGTTAAATCTGTCGAAGTCGTATACGAAGGTCGCGCCTTCGCATATCCACTGACCGTAGAACTTGCCCCAGAGAGCCTTCGCCCAGCCTGTGTCGGAAATGGTGAAATGAATTCCGTTCGGGTCTACGTTATGCCAGTATTTTGCTGTATGGAAGTGACCGAGCGCATATTTGTAGTTGTGCGCCGCTATCTTCGGATATCCC
>SVQV01000186.1 GCA_015065175.1 Oscillospiraceae bacterium
CAGTAGCGCCCGCGAGCATCATCTCAATTACATCACGTGCAGAAGAAACTCCGCCCATGCCTATTATCGGTATTTTTACGGCATCGTAAACCGCATAAACCATTCTTACCGCCACAGGAAAAATTGCATTTCCCGAAAAGCCGCCCGCTTTATTGGCTATAACAGGCTTTCTCGTTTTTAAATCGATTCTCATACCCAAAAGAGTATTTATAAGACTGAGACCGTCTGCGCCCGCATCCTCGCAAGCCTTTGCGATAGAAACGATATCTGTAACATTAGGGCTCAGTTTGATGTATACAGGTTTATTTGTAACCGCCTTTACTCTGCGGGTGACCTCTGCTGCCGTTTCGGGACTTACACCGAAGCCCATTCCGCCGCCGTGAACATTAGGACAGCTTATATTAACCTCAAACCAACCTATCTGTTCTTCCTCATTCAAGCGCGAGGCTACATACGTATACTCATCATAAGAAAATCCGCCTATATTAGCGACAACAGGCTTAGAAAAGCACTTTTTGAGCTTGGGCAATTCCTCGGAAATGACCTTTTCAACGCCCGGATTCTGAAGCCCTACGCTGTTTATCATGCCGGACTCACATTCTGCAATTCTCGGTGTGGGATTTCCGAACCTTTCCTCTTTTGTTGTTCCCTTGAAGGAGAAGCTTCCGAGACAGTTGATGTCATAAAGCTCGGCAAATTCGTGACCGTATCCGAAGGTCCCGCTTGCGGGAATTATGGGGTTATCGAGCGTAATTCCGCTCAAGGTAACTTTTGTATTCACCATAAAATTTCCTCCTTCTGCAAGACAGGTCCTTCCTTGCATATTCTTTTATAGCCCGTTACGGTCTTGCAGGAGCAACCCATACAAGCACCGAAGCCACATCCCATGCGTTCTTCGAAGCTGAACTGTCCTGATGTATTTGTTGTCTTATAGACAGCCTTCAGCATAGGCTCCGGACCGCAGGTGTAAAAATAACTGTAAGAAATATCCTTCATTGCATCGGTGACAAAGCCTTTTATGCCATATGTCCCGTCTGCCGTCGCAACTATCACACGTGCGCCGAGCTTCTTAAATTCCTCTTCGTAAAAGACATCGCACTTACTGTTAAAGCCCAATATAACTGTAGGCTGCTTTCCCTCAGAGATAAGCTTTTTACAAAGCGCATACAAAGGCGGTACACCTACGCCGCCTCCGAGAAGCAAAGGAGTGCTTCCGCTAAGCGAGGTATCATACCCGTTGCCTAAGCCTGTAAGTATGTCTAAGCTTGTCCCCACAAGATAATCCTTCATCTTTTTTGTGCCTTCTCCCACCACCTTATAAATGAGAGTGAGAGTTCCGTTATCCCAATCACAAACAGATATGGGTCGGCGGAGGAAATTACCTTCGATTTTTATATTTACAAACTGTCCTGTCTGCGTTATCCCCTCGGTATTCCCTTTAAGTGTCATTCGGTATACGTCTTTTGCTATATTTTCATTAGTTACAATTTCAAAAAATTCCTGTTTCATTACCGCCCTCACGAATCAATTGTCGAAATGCAGAGTGTTGTCTCTTCCAAAACATCAAGTAAGGTCTTTACTGTATCGAGAGACGTAAATATATTTACATTATTCTCTGTCGCCAACCTTCTTAACTGATGACCGTCGTTCTTCGTGTTCTCGGAATCACCTATTTCACTTGTGTTGATTATATACGCTATATATCCTTTACGTACAGCCTCAGGAATCTCATCGCTACCGTCGCTTATCTTGCCGAGAATATGTGTGCGAATTCCGTTGTTCTTCAAGAACGTGCCTGTGCCTTCGGTTGCTTGGATGTTAAATCCAAGATTATAGAAGCGTCGCACGAGAGGAAGCATTTCCTCCTTATCGCTGTCAGCTACAGTTACAAATACTGTTCCGTAATTCTGAAGCTTCATTCCCGATGCCTGAAGCGCCTTGTACATCGCTCTGTTCAATTTATCGTCATAACCGATAGCTTCGCCTGTAGATTTCATTTCGGGAGAAAGATATGCATCAAGTCCTCTTATCTTATTAAATGAGAAAACGGGGACCTTTACATACCAACGTTTTTTCTCGTCGGGACAAATATCAAAAATTCCAAGCTCTTTGAGGCTCTTTCCAAGAATAACCTCCGTTGCTATATCTGCCAAGCTATAACCTGTCGCTTTTGAAAGAAAAGGCACTGTACGTGAAGAACGGGGGTTTACTTCTATGATATAAACATTTTCATCCTTGTCTACAATAAACTGAATATTGTAAAGTCCGATAATGCCTATACCCAAGCCAAGCTTTTTCGCATACTGAAGGATAATTCCCTTTACCCTGTCGGAAATGCTGAAGGGAGGATATACGCTGATAGAGTCGCCCGAATGAATACCCGTACGCTCTACAAGCTCCATGATTCCGGGAACAAAAACATTTATTCCGTCGCAGATAGCATCGACCTCGACTTCTTTTCCTATAATATACTTATCAACAAGAACCGGCTTGTCTTCATCAATTTCAACTGCTGTCTTAAGATAGTGGCGAAGCTGTTTTTCGCCTGCTACTATCTGCATAGCGCGTCCGCCAAGAACGAAGCTGGGGCGAACCAAAACGGGATAGCCTATTTTCTTTGCGGCGCGTACACCGTCCTCAATAT
>SVQV01000046.1 GCA_015065175.1 Oscillospiraceae bacterium
CATTCATTTCGGTCTTTACTCAATGCCCGCGCGTCATGAATGGGTCAAGACACGTGAGTCTATGACGAACGAGGATTATGAAGTTTATTTCAAGCACTTCAATCCCGACCTTTTTGACGCCCGTGAATGGGCAAGACAGGCAAAGGCGGCAGGAATGAAATATGCCGTGCTTACTGCTAAGCACCATGAGGGCTTCTGTCTGTTTGACAGCGAATACACAGATTACAAAATAACGAACACAGCCTTCGGACGTGATCTTATCAAGGAATACGTAGAGGCTTTTCGTGCCGAAGGACTCCATGTAGGTCTTTACTATTCACTCCTTGATTGGCATCACCCGCACTACACTATAGACACCCGTCATCCGCTCCTCAATCGCGAAGAAGCCTCAGAGCTAAACAAAACGCGTGATATGAAAATATATACCGAATATATGCGTAATCAGGTACGTGAGCTTCTCACCAATTACGGAAAGATAGACGTAATGTGGTTCGACTTCTCCTGGCGTATAGCAAGCGCCGAGGACAGTACCGATCCGCTTCTGCGCGGAAAGGATGAGGAGGACTGGGAAAGTGAAAAGTTGCTTGAGCTTATCCGCAGTCTTCAGCCCGATATACTTATAAACAACAGACTTTCCTCAAGACGTAATCTCGGCGACCTCCGCACTCCCGAGCAGGACCAACCTCACGGATGGGTACGCGATCCTCAAACTAAAGAGCGCGCTGTATGGGAGGCTTGTCAGACCTTCTCGGGCGCATGGGGATATCACCGTGACGAGCATTCCTGGAAAACACCGCGTCAGGTCCTTGAAATGCTCATCCGCACCGTATCGTTTGGCGGAAATCTTCTTATGAATGTCGGACCTACCGCCCGCGGCATTTTTGACGAGCGTGCAACCGAGCGTCTTGAAGCTATAGGCAAGTGGATGCGCTTCCATAGCCGCTCAATATACGGCTGCACTCAGCCCGAGGAGTGCTTCAAAGCCCCTGACGGATGTATCCTTACAGAGAGTGATGACGGAAAACGTCTTTACGTTCATCTTCTCTCATATCCTCTTACATATCTTTCTTTGGATGACCTTGCAGACCGCATTGAGTATGCACAGTTGATGCATGACGGCAGCGAGCTTGCGTTCCGTAAAAATTATAAGCAGACGGGCGCTTTTACAGCAAAAACAGTAGAAGGCGCAGTGACGATAACTCTGCCTATGCCTCCTCCCGACGACGAAATTCCCGTTGTTGAAATTTTCTTGAAGTAAGATACCGATACACTTATAAAAATTCAATATATAACTTTTTTCAATATTTTCATTGATTTTTTTCATTGTTTTTCTCTGTCCGGAATGATATAATAAATGAAAATGGTGTGAAAGGAAAATATATAAATGGATAAATTTGCGAACCTTGCTTTAGAAGAATACAACAGCTCCGACAAAACTGTGCGCCGAGCAGGAAACGGAAAGGCGTTCTGGAATGTCAATTCTTCACAGTTTACCTTTGTGCCTCAGCTCGAATTCCCCGAAATTCCCGGGGCGCGCGCTTACCTGTTTACTGCGACCGACAGCAAAAACAAGACCTATACCTTTGAAGCTGATAGCCCTATCGAGCCGCTGACAGCTATCTGGAAGGATCTTGCCCCCGGCTTTGTTTCTCTTAAGGTCGAGGCTATACACCGACGCGGTGATGAAAAAATACTTGCGGGCGCCCGTACCTTCTGGAAGTGCGATCCCTTCCCCGGACGTGAAAATCTTCCTCCGCGCGCACGCTCATACCGCGAATGCGCTTTGCTTGCGTTTGAGTATCTTTTCCGTGATCCGACAACGCAGCATTGGCTTAAGCACGGTCTGCCCGATCCCAAATACTCTCACAATGTATACCCCTCCAAGATGATAAGCAGTGTAGTCAAAGCGATGCTATCTTATGCTAAAATGAAGCCGTCCTGTGCCGAAAGTGCTATAAAATTAGCGCGGAATGCGGCAGATTATCTCCTTTCCATTACATATCCCGACGGCACTCCTCTTGCAGGATTACCGCCCACGTACTCATATAAGGATCTCGACCGTGAGATAGTCAACCGCAATATAGTTGCGGCTAAGGGGCGTGAATTCAACCTGATGACTATCTACCCCGCATTTGTCGGATCTATGTATCTGAAGTTAGAAAAGGATACGGGTGAGCATAAGTATTTCGAGGCGGCAAAAAGGATAGCCGACTATTATGCCGAAAATGTACTGCCGAACGGAAGCTGGCATCTTTTCCTTGATGTAAGGACGGGTGAAGCCATTGGCAATAACTGCTGTCAGCATTTTTCAATTCTTAATTTTCTATCTGAGTACGGCGACCGCACAGGCGAAGAATCATGGAAAGAGATGGCTCGCAAATATTTCTCTTATATTTCCGCTCAGTGCCTTGACGGATACAACTGGGAAGGTCAGTTTGAGGATGTAAAGCTGACGTCAAATTATCACAACCTCACGCATCTGACCGCCGACAGCATGATATCCTATATTGCAAAGAATATGTCAGACGACAATTCGATGATAGCCATAGCAGAAGAAATAATGCGATATGTAGAGGATCAGTTCGTTGTATGGGGAAGACACGCCCCGTGGAACCGCTCTCTTGAGCCGGGGCGCATCTTCCACTCCCCTGCCGCACTCGAGCAGTATGAGTGGTATGTACCGATAGACGGAAGCACAGGCGCCGTTACCCGTGCGCTTATCGACCTCTACTCTGTCACCAAAAACCCGCTTCTTCTCGAAAAAGCCTGCGCACTCGGAGACGCTATCACAAGAATGCAGGATCCCGAGAGCGGTGTTATTCCTACACACTGGATGTCAAAGGAGCCTGCAAAGGACCTCTTTGATTTCTGGATCAACTGCCACATAGGCACAGCGTTCAATATGCTCTACCTCGCCGACGCACTCGGTGAAGAGTGAAATTAAAATTAAATAAATTTCATTTAAAGCAAAAAACACTTGAAAAAAATCAAGTGTTTTTTATATTTGGTGATATAAAAATTAAATTGTTATGGATTTCATTCCTTGATTGCTGCCTCACCGAAGGCGGCTTCGCCGACGGGGGCATTGTTTTTTTCCTGATGATCAATCAGTGATCGGAGATAATCTCGGTATGCGGTGAGGAAGTGCGGGGCGTATATTTCGTCCGTTTTTACATCGGCAATCGCCTCAAGTGCGGCAGGGGCATGCTCAGGCTCGGGCTGAATGCACTCGGCGCGTGAATGAGGGATAGGCGAAAGAATTGCGGGGATAGGAGAAAGCGGCAGAGAGCCGAGCCCATTCTTACCAAGCGCCGATGCGAACAGATCGGCGCGGTAGGCGTCGTCATAAGGAACTGTATCACGGTTCCACACACGGTCGGCAAAAAGAGCCATGCCGAAGGGCAGACGGTGCGCATAATAAGCGTAACGGGGATTTCCAAGCTCCCATGCGCAGGTCTCACCGCCCATAAGACCGAGCGAGTCTCTGTCGGGTGTCCAGGCGTTCATCTTTTCTGCGGTCATATATGAGTTTTCATCATTATATGTGTAATAGAAATGCGCATTGAAGACATCGAAGCCCGCATCACGAAGCATCTTCATTTCGGATCTGATAAGAGCGGGATCTGTTTCCTTCACAAAGTAAGCAACCGATGGCTTCCAGTATTCTATAATTATCTCGCGCGGAATTGCGGGAGGCGTGGCAAGCTCCTCCTGCTCGTTCCATTTTATCATACGCTTTCCGTATTTTGCGGCTACCTCGTAAAGACGGCAGAATCCGTCGTGATAGAGGGCGAGGGTGTCGGATATTCCCTTTTCTTTCATTCTGGCACGGCAGACATGACAGTTATCCCAGTTCGGGACGGCTCCGAGATGCGGATAGGCTATCTCATCACCGCCGACATGGATATATTCTCCCGAAAAGACCTCACAGACCTCTTTAATAATTCTGTCGTATATTTCATATGTACGGTCGTTACCTATACAGATAGCCCAAGTGCTGCTCGAACCGTCATCCGATATCAGGCTTTTAATAACATTAGGCACAGAAATGATCTCACGGGCACGCTCGGAGTCTATTATATCGCAAGCAAGCTCCGGTAGGGCTTTTATAAGGCTTCTTGTATGTGTCGGAAACTCTATCTCGGGAATTATCTCAATACCCATTTCGGCACAGAAGGCGCAAAGCTCACGAAGCTCATCTCTCGTGTACTGACGGTAGCCTTCAACATTCGGAACGACCTCGGATTCCATAACGTAGCTCTTTGCGTCCATTAAATGAAGGTGAGCATAGTTATATTTTAAGTAAGCCATACGCACAAGATGCTCGCGAAGCACGGGCAGCTCGACATATCCTCTCGCAAGGTCCAAAAGCACCGAGCGGAAGTGATAGGAAGGAGCGTCAGATATCTCGCACGCCGAAAAGCCCTCGTCTGTATAGAGTGAGGCAAGCGTAGCAAGCGCATTTCGGAGTCCTTCAAAGTCACCGTAAGAAGCAGTGATATCGGAAGGCGTAACTTTAAGGGTATATTCGCCCTTCTTTTCGGTCTTGGCAGTAATAAGCTTTACGTTAGCGTCAGCTCCCTTTTTTACAGATAAAGCAGGGAGAAAACGTGAAAGCACCAAAGCGGCAGAATTGCCGTCCTTCGTATCGGGAAGCACAAGCGGCAATGAAAAGCTTCCTTCGTTCTTTTTATACTCTTTTGCACGTGGAATCATTTTTTCATCCTCAATAATTATTTAACAAGGTTTTATAGATTTTCAGCCTACAAGTGTAAGAGTGATATCAATATCGTATACGGGATTCTCCGGATCGAGGTTTTCTACCTCGATCTGCATAAAGCGGTCACAAAGCACACCGCCGAAGTTCACACGGTTTTCCTTACCCGCATATGTAGGAACGCTGTAAATATAGCTTCCTTTGGTCGAGAGTGTGTCGGGTGTCGGGCCTGTCTTGACATGAACGATAAGAGAAGGCATGTCGGCACTCATTTTTTCGTCACAACGGTAAGATATCGACAAGGAATAGCTACGCGCGTTCATTACAGAGAACGGAAGCTTTGCGGGATCGTGATACTTCTCTCCTCCGCCAAGCTCTGCAAGAGAGAGGGCGGGGTAGCTTATATTGAAATGCTCTGTAAGAGAAAGCACCTGTACGCCGAGATGCTCCATCTGAGGAAACTTAGCGTTCTCTGTCTCAAAGCCCTCGGGAAGCCACGGACGTGTATAGCGCAGAGTGTGATATACATATATATACGGATACTCGGCAATGAAGCAGCACTCTGCCATAGCCGCGCCGTAAGCGATATTCTCACGGTGAGCGACGGGATTTCTGCCGTATTTATAGAAGTGCTTGCCGTCTACACTGTAGGCATACCCCATGCTTTCCTGTGAAAGCAGGCGGTTTTGGTGAGTTTTTGCTCCGCCGTAAAACATATGGAAAAGTGTTCCGTCAAACTTTACATTGCTCTCGGAATATCCCGCATCGTCCCATGTGCCGAAGTCCTCGACCGGCATAACAGGCTCATCCTTGCAGGGTGTCCAAGGACCTTCGGGAGTATCGGCTACCGCATAGGATATATGGCCGTAGTCCACCGCCTGTACTCTTGTCGGATACTCGTTGAACATATAATATTTGCCGCCGCGCTTTGTAACACCGCCGACATAGCCGAAATTTTTCATAATGGGGTTACCTTCAAATTTTTTGAAGGGGCCGAGAGGGTTATCCGCTGTAGCAAGACCGATGTAATAATTAAGCTCATCGTTCTTCTGCTGAAGCGAATAGAAAAGGTAATACTTATTTGTCCCTTCCTTCAGAACGCTTCCGCATGCAATATAGCGGTCGTTTCCGTCGCCGAAGGTAAGGTCGAGGATAGGAGCGTTTCCGTGCTTTACAAAGGGTCCGAGAGGGCTATTAGCTACCGCAACGCCTATTCTGTAGCTCTGTCCCTGACCTGTAGCGTGATAGTAAAGATAATACTTACCGTCATCCTTTAATATATCGCACATCTCGCACATTCCGTCATCCCAAGCGCCCGGCTTTCCGGGCATAAGGATAGGCGATGGTCCGGGTATCTGTGTAAAACTTGAATTTTCAATAGCATTCATACGTGCCGCAAGGTTAAGATTTTCCATAATATTCTCCTTGTTTATAAAGTTTTTATTTTATATTTGTTCCTGTAAAGGTTGTTTTTCGTCCATCAGGTTGACAGCCCACGTGCCGCGTCTGACCATGACCCAACCGATTAGCGACTTTATGATAAGGGTAGCGCTGACCGAAATAAACACCCAAAGTATAGGCATGGGTGTGCATAACACCAGAAGATATGAAAGCGGCACCTTCACCAAAAACAGAAAGCCCGAGTCAAAGAAAAAGGTGGCAACAGTCTTTCCGCCCGAGCGGACAGTGAAGTAGCTTCCGTGAATATATCCGTAAAAGGGCGAGGAAAACGCGCGAACGAGAATAAAAGCGGTGGCAAGCGAGCGTACCTCATCTGTAGTGTTATATATAAGCGGAAAGAAGGGCGCTAAAACGGCAAGAAAAACACAGGCTATAATACCCGCAAACAGCGCAAACGTGCAAAGCTTATCCGCTTCTCTTTTAGCTCGCTCGATATCGTTTGAGCCGAGAATATGACCGAGTATAATGGCAATAGCCGCGCCTGCCGAAGCAAATAATACGCTGAAGGAATCGTAAAGCGTAGAAGTAATGTTCATAGCCGACACGGTAGCGAGTCCTCGCAACGAATAGCTCTGTATAAGCATAGACTGACCGAGGGCAAATATTCCTTCATTCACGAGAAGCGGCATGCCCTTGATAAGTATCTGGCGCACAAGTGACGTCGGAATATAGGAGCTTGAAAACGCCCCTCGGATAAAAGGGATAGCTTTACTGTTTGAATGAGTATAGATGACGAGGAACAGACATTCCGCAATACGTGCTATTACCGTTGCGATAGATGCGCCTCGCACACCGAGCGCGGGAATACCGAAAGCGCCGAAGATAAGGACTGCGTTAAGAACTACGTTCACGAAAAATCCGATAATTCCCGACACCATGGGAGAGACCGTCCGCCCGACAGAGCGCAGACTGCCCGCATATATCTGTGAAAAGGTATAAGGGATAAGACCGTATAGCGCAATAGAGAGGTAATCTTTAGCATACTTAAGTGTAAGCGCAAGGTCGCCTGTCTCGCTTCCCTCATGCAGATAAAGTGAGATAAGCTTATCTCCCATGCCTAAAAACAGGGCAAAAGCAAGAGCGAGAATAGGCAGAGCGGCATAGCAGCCAAAGCGGAAGGAGTAACGGACTCCGTCATTGTCGCCTTTGCCGTGCGACTGCGCGCCGAAAAGCCCCGTGCCCGAAACCATTCCGAAAAGTGCGAGGTTAAAGACGAAAAAAAGCTGATTGACTATCGAGACGCCCGACATCTGCTCGGTGCCGAGCCGTCCTACCATTACGTTGTCAAGCAGGCTTGTAAAATTTGTAATTGCATTCTGCGCTAAAATAGGCAGAGTAAGCAGGATGACCCTACGGTAAAAGTCCCGTGTGCCTATATATTTTTTCAAGGAAATCATTCTCTTGTCCCTTCTTAAAATGCGTGTGGTTCAGCACTGCCATTCTAACATATTGTTTAGCGTTTGTCAAGCGTGAGATTTGCTTTTTTTTAGCACTTTTTTGTCCTTTTTTCCTTGACAAATGTGCTATGCCGTGTTAAAATGTTTTTGATAAACAAAACATTACATAAAAAGAGGATAATTTTATGGAATTCACAATGGATTTTGAGGGTATCCGCAATAATATCTGCCCTGTGCGCTCTATAAGCCCTGAAAACGGACATTACTTTTTCGGATACTATGATCTTATGCCATACAGCCCCGATGAAAAGCGTCATCTTGCGGGCAAGCTTCCCTTTGACGGCAAGCTGAACACCAAGGATGACATAATGGAGTTCGGCTATCTTGAGGACGGCAAATTTACAAAGCTCTTTGAGACTAATTGCTGGAACTTCCAGCAGGGTATACTCGGACAGTATCAGTTCGACGGCAAGAAGAATGTTATCTTCTATAACATATTTGACGAAAAGGCGGGCTGTCACCGTACAGTACGTCATAATCTCGACACAGGCGAGAAGACTATGTCTTCTATGGCTTGCGGTCATATCAGCCGTGACGGACGTTACGGTCTCGGTATCAATTTCAGCCGTATCTGGGACTTCCGCCCGGGCTACGGATATCCTAATATCCGCGACCCCTTCTATGATATCCCTCATCCCGAAGGAGACGGAATCTTCCTTTGCGATTTTGAAAACGGCACTACACGTCAGCTTATGGACTGTAAGGCTCTGTTTGAAAAATTCCCGCTTGAGGGTCGTGAGGATCTGAAGATGGTAGTTAACCATATCACCTTCAACCCCTCTGCTACAAAATATATGTTCCTCTACCGCAACTTCCGCAAGCCCGATTCAAAGGTATCCTGGAAAACAACGCTCTTTGTCGGCGACCTCGAAGGCAACCTCAATATGCTCTGGGATGAAATGGTATCTCACTACTGGTGGGTAGACGACAACTACTGGATATCATTCTCGCGTATGACGCCCGACAGTCTTACAGCGGTGCTTCGTACAGATATGCGTACGGGTGAAACTGAGGTTCTGGGCGGCGAGGACGGTCAGCTCGTGAAGACCCTCGGACGCTGGGGCGATGTTCATTGCTCTGTATCTCCCGACGGAAAATATATGATAGGCGACAAATATCCCGATGCGGACGGTTATCGCAGAATAATAATCTACGAAATGGCTACAGGCCGCACCGAGACTCTGCTTGACAGCTTATCTCCCTATCCCGATGACACACGCTTCTTTGCTCCCGATCCAAAAGCCTCAAAGGAGGCGCGCTGCGACCTTCACGCACGCTGGAACCATGACGGCACTCGTGTTTCCTTCGACACTATCTGCCGCGGTCACCGTGAGATAGTCGAGATAGATATGACGAAGCTTCCCTTTTAAGATGTTTACTCTTATTAACAGCAACTTATAAAGAAAAAAGCAAGAATCCTGCATTAATTGCGCTTGGTTCTTGCTTTTTTATTTTTCTTATATAGTTATTTGCGCTTGCCGTCAAGCCGACAGATACAAGCTTCGCATATTATTTATACTCATTTGTGGTTATCCATTCCCCGCATCCGAAGGGAGTGCCGAAATCAAGATAGCTCTCACGCGCTTCGCTATTATCATAAACAAAATCAAAACGATGACATCCGCGTGTAATATTCAAATCAACACGTCCGCCGCGATGGAGTGCGGGTACATACGGACCGTCGGCATCACGGTGATGCACCTCTGTTCCGTTCTGAAATACCGTTACTGATGCCTTGCCGTTAACCGAAAGTCGCATGGGGCGTGAAACGGCAGGCTTGAGAACAATAGAATAACGGTAACGTCCTGCAGGAACCTTGAAAGCCGATTCGGTCGCCTCATGAGTGTATATCTTTCCGCTGTCAAGATCCTCCACGGTGAAGCGTCGGGCATCGGGAAATCCTGCCTCAACGCTCGCCTTGATTCCGTTCAGACAGAAATCCAGCAGAAGCAGATTTACAGAAACACGGGCGGCGCTTTCGCGCTTTTCGATACGGAATGAAAGCTCACAGCTTTCGCCTTCCTCAAGCTTGATATCAAATCGGTCGGGGGCTGCGACAGTTCCCTCTGCTGTGCGAATAATAACCGTTCCGCTCTTTCTTATATTATCGGTGTTAGTGAGGCGTAGAGTCATTCTGTATTCCCTGCCGTCATATGCATAAGCTACCTCGTCGGGGTATACAAGCGTAGCCGCAAGAGGAGAAAGTGTGAGCAGAGATGCCTTTTCTTCCGAAGGCTCATAGGCGAGAAGCTCATAATACTCGGTGTGAGGGGGAGCCATTTTAAAGACGGGGGCATCCTCGGGAATATCTATAAGCTCTGTTTCGGAGCCGTAATATTTAATGACCTGACGGGCAACATAGTCAACGCGATCGCAAAAAGCTCCGATGTTTTCGGGTGACTGCATATTAGTCATGTTTTCGGAAAGCAAAAGTTCGTCTCCTATAGGATCTGTCCATCGTCTGTCTATCGAATCCGGACAAATGATGGCAAAGAGCGCACCGACAGTAGCGCAGGTGCAATCCGCATCATATCCAAGCTCTGCCGCCGTGCAGATCGCTCTGTCAAAGCTCCCCTCTGCAGCAAGTAAAGCTGTAAGTATAAAAGAAAGATTTATAGTTACATCCGTCCAATTTTCGCTGGGATAATTTTCAAGCACAGTTTTTCTCACATAAAGAGGATCGTGAGTTTTATCCCATGCATCAACCGTACAGCAAAATGCACGTGTCATGCGATGATCTGCGGGCAAATAGGAAAGAGCTATCTCTATAAGCTTACGCACATCGCTCTCTGTAAAAGCGGCACTCTCTATAGCGGCAAGGAATATAGCCGAAAGAATTCCGTCATCGTAATGGTCGACGCAGGCATCCTCTATTGCCAAGCGTACAGCAAGATCGGGGTCTCCGGGGGCGAGACACGCCCAAAGCTCGCTGCGAATAGCGCTGCCCATTCCACCGTGAAAATGATTGTTATATATACCGCTCAAGGGAGCTCTAAGCAATTTTTCATAGTTTGCTCGCGCTATACCGTATTCATCCGGCAAGGAGCATCTGTTGTAATACCGCCACGTATCACCGAGGTGATAACGGCAAACAGGAAGACCGTGCTGCATGACTATCTGCAGATTGGACACCTGAAGGTCAAGGTCATCGTTTGGAAGCATTTCAGTAGGTATCGGGTCGTAATAATCTATGGGAAGAACATCAAGATGTCCTTCTCTCGGAATACCAAGAGTACCTCCTACCGTTTTTCCCACATAGCAGGCGTTAAGTTTTTCTCTGTATGTTTTATATGAGAGTTTCATATGTTTCCTCCGTTTTGTTTTGTTATATATTGATTATATCACACATTTTTATGCTTGAAAATGACGAAATTCAGCATTCATTATTGACTTTTTTTGACTTTTGTGATATTCTCTTCAAAAGAGGAGCGTGAATATCTCATGATAAAAACAGAGTCAGAGGAAAAACTCGAAAGAATAGATGTCTATAATCCTTACACACGAAAAGCCGTGACCGTAAATTATCATCCCAACAACGAAAATGTACCACATCATACCCATGACTTTTATGAAATAAACTATGTCCTTGACGGAAGCATTACCGAAATCGTATCCGGACATGAGCTTCCGATGTCAAAGGGCGATGCTATATTGATGCATCCGGGCGTATTTCATATGATCCGCGATAATAAAGAAGCGACCGTTCTTAATATATTAATAAGACCTCAATGGTTCACTACGGCACTCTCCGCACTTGAAGAGGGGACACTCGGAAAATTTGTCTCTACGGCATCCTATGAAAGCTATGCCGAATATCTTGTTTTTTACGGAGCAGACTCGGCAGAAAAACATGTTCGTGCGCTTATAGACGAAGAACAAGAAGGAGAGGCGTATTCCCGCCTTGCATCCGAAGGACATCTTCTGTTGCTTCTTGCAAAGCTTTCCCGCTCTGCGGTCAGATCAGAGCTATCTTCGGGTCAGGATTCCGGATATCGCAGATTTGCCGCCATTCTTTCGTACCTTTACGAAAATTCCGCCGCATTAGATGCGTCAACGCTCGCTTTGCGCTTTGGATATTCGGAAGCTCACCTTTCTCGGCTTTTTCGCAAATATACAAACCGCACTCCTGCCGAATTTTTAAAAAGTGTACGGCTTCGTCATGTTGCGTCTCTCCTTCTGGAGAGCGATGCTCCCGCATCTCATCTTGCCTCCGAGGCCGGATTTCAATGTATGCCGTATTTTCATCGTCTGTTCAAAAGCACATACAAAATGACCCCAACAGAATACCGTCGAGCACAAAAAAGAAAATGATGTACTGCTTTATGCCTTTGATGAGATAAGGCAGTTATGAAAGTTATTGATAATACAAAAGGACAGAGCCGAAAATCTCTATCCTTTTTTATCCTTTTGCTCTTGCTTTTTTTGAAATCGGTGATATAATGTAATATGGATGTTTATTATTATAAGCTAACAATTTTGTGCAAAAAATTTATTTATAAGACGAGGAAAAAAGATGAAGAAACAGACCATTATCAAGACCTTGCTTTCGCTTGCGCTTGTATTTATGTTAAGCGTGACCGTATCGACAACAACATTAAAAGCGCAGGAACCTTCTGCGGCTAACAGTACGGACAACGGCAGCTCCGCAGCTGTTGAATATGTTTACGGCGATGCCAACGGCGACGGTATAGTAAACGTAACAGACGTGCTTTTGCTCAGAAAGTATATGGCAAACTATAATTACGAAACAGGAAAATCGACGGTAGTGTTAGGCCCTCCCGTGCACTCTCATGAGTTCACGCAGCAGAATACGGACAGTAAATATTTAAAATCCAAGGCAACCTGTACTGAAGTCGCGGAGTACTATTATTCCTGCGCCTGCGGAGAAATAGGAACCGACACCTTTAAAAGCGGCTCTACACTTCCTCATACATATGACTGTCAGAACACGGACGGTAAATATTTAAAGAGTGAGGCAACAGAACAGTCTCCCGCCGTGTATTGGTATTCCTGCACTTGCGGTGATAAGGGCGAGCTTACCTTCTTCCACGGCAACGCACTTGGCGATTACCTTGCTCCTGTATTTACACTTTCCTCGGACGGTAATTCCTATGCGGTATCGGGCTCAACAGGCGACGGCTCTATCTTAGAAATTCCCGAAACTCATGACGGCTTGCCCGTTGTCGCTATTGCAAACAATGCTTTTTATGGCAATACCAAAATCAAAAAGGTAGATATCCCCGACAGCGTAACAAGCATCGGCTATTCTGCGTTTGAAGGTTGTAGCAGCCTTGAGAGTATAACTATTCCCGATAGCGTAACAAGCATCGGCTCTGATGCGTTCTGCGGCTGTAGCTCACTTGAAAGTATAACCATTCCCTTTGTCGGCGAAGCAAAGAGCAATACTCATTTTGGTTACCTTTTCGGTGCAACAAGCTATTCATACAATGATGATTATGTTCCTTCTTCTCTTAAAACAGTAGTCATAACGGGAGGAACGAGCATCGGCGATTATGCGTTCAGAGGCTGTAGCGGCCTTACGAGCGTAACAATTGGCAACGGAGTAACAAGCATCGGCAAATATGCGTTCTATAACTGTAGCGGCCTTACGAGCGTGACAATTCCCGACAGTGTAACAAGCATCGGCTCTGATGCGTTCTCTTACTGTAGCGGCCTTACGAGCGTTCATATTACAGATATAGTAAAATGGTGCGGAATTTCGTTTGGTGCTGATGATGCAAATCCTCTTTATTATGCAAAGAATCTGTACTTGAACGGCGAGCTTGTTACAGAGCTTGTGATTCCGGAAGGCGTAACAAGCATCGGCAATTATGCGTTCTATAACTGTGGCGGCCTTACGAGCGTAACGATTCCGGACAGTGTAACAAGGATCGGCTCTTATGCGTTCAGATACTGTAGCGGCCTTACGAGCATCACTGTAGGCGCCGGAAATACAAAGTATCACAGTGCGGGAAATTGTTTAATTGAAACAAGTAGCAGAACCTTGATTTTGGGAAGTAATAATAGCGTCATTCCTTCGGACGGAAGTGTAAAGAGCATCGGCGATGCTGCGTTTTATGGCTGTAGCGGACTTACGAGCATAACAATTCCCGACAGCGTTGAGAGTATCGGCTCTTATGTGTTCTATAACTGTAGCGGCCTTACGAGCATCACTGTAGGCGCCGGAAATACAAAGTATCATAGCGCAGGAAATTGTTTAATTGAAACAAGTAGCAGAACCTTGATTTTGGGATGTAAGAATAGCGTCATTCCTTCGGACGGAAGTGTTAAAGGCATCGGCTCTTCTGCGTTTTGGGGCTGTAGCGGACTTATGAGCATAACAATTCCCGACCGTGTAACAAGCATCGGCTCTTCTGCGTTCAGAGGCTGTAGCTCACTTGAAAGTATAACTATACCCTTTGTCGGAGCAACGAAGGACGGCACAAGCTATACTCATTTTGGTTATATTTTCGGTGCATCAAGTTATTCATACAATGATGATTATGTTCCTGAATCTCTTAAAACAGTAATCATAACGGGCGGCACAAGCATCGGCGAAGATGCGTTCTCTTACTGTAGAGGCCTTACGAGCGTAACGATTCCGGACAGCGTTGAAAGCATCGGCTCTTATGCGTTCTATAACTGTAGCGGCCTTGAAAGTATAACTATACCCTTTGTCGGAGCAACAAAGGACGGCACAAACTATACTCATTTTGGTTACCTTTTCGGTGCATTAAGCTCTTCATACAATGCTGAATATGTTCCTTCATCTCTTAAAACAGTAGTCATAACGGGTGGCACAAGCATCGGCTCTTCTGCGTTTTATGGCTGTAGCGGACTTACGAGCATAACAATTCCCGACAGTGTAACAAGCATCGGCTCTTATGCGTTCGAAGACTGTAGCAGCCTTACGAGCGTTCATATTACAGATATAGCAAAATGGTGCGGAATTTCGTTTGGTACTTATGATGCAAATCCTCTTTATTATGCAAAGAATTTGTACTTGAACGGTGAGCTTGTTACAGAGCTTGTAATTCCGGAAGGCGTAACAAGCATCGGCAATTATGCGTTCAGAGGCTGTAGCGGCCTTACGAGCGTGACGATTCCCGATAGTGTAACAAGCATCGGCTCTTCTGCGTTCTCTTACTGTAGCTGCCTTACGAGCGTGACGATTCCCGATAGTGTAACAAGCATCGGCTCTTCTGCGTTCTCTTACTGTAGCTGCCTTACGAGCGTGACGATTCCCGATAGTG
>SVQV01000047.1 GCA_015065175.1 Oscillospiraceae bacterium
GCGTGGCATATGCGCCATATGTGAATTCCTCGGTCGCAGTGATCATTATGGTAGACGAACCTATAGTAAACTACTACGGCGCAACGGTTGCGGCCCCCTACATTTCCGACCTGCTCACAAAAATTCTTCCCTATCTCGGTCACGAGCCGAGCTACACGGACGAACAGCTCGCATCTATGTCCGTGCGTATAGGAAACTACACGGGAAAGACCGTGAAGGAGGCGAAGAGACTTCTCTCCTCGCTCGGAATTTTGTGTGATGCGCTCGGAGCGGACGAAAATGCTATAGTAACAGCACAGTCTCCCTCTCCGTCCACATCGCTTACAAAGAATATGGGTTCTGTAATTCTGTATACAGAATACAGTGACACAGAGACCGTAACAGTACCCGATGTCCTCGGTAAGAGCGTAACAGAAGCCAATCAGATACTTGTATCGAGAGGCTTGAATATAAAGATAGAGGGCGCTAAAAACTATGCTATCAGCGACACCGTATATGCAAAAGCCACATATCAATCGGTTGACGCAGGTACATCGGTAGAAAAAGGAACAGTCATAACGGTAAAATTCCTGTATGACGACAGAGACTGATTAAAATATATTATATAAGGCAAGGGCAGTTTTCAAAAAAAGGATACTGAAATAAAAATATATTTTGTGAGGTATCTTGATTTGAATTTATCCTGTTTGCTTTATGAAGGCGAATACTCCTCTGTGTGTAACGCGTCTACGGTAGATTTCAACGAAATTGTAACCGACACTTCAAAAATAGCGGAAGGCTGCGTATTTATATGCCTCCGCGGAACAAAATATAACACGCATAAAATTCTTCCCTTTATCGAGAGCAAAGGTGTGTCCGCTATTATTGTCGAGGAGGGCGAAAGCTATGAAGCATCCCTTTCTGTTCCGATTTTTTCGGTGAAAAGCACTCGGCGTGCGCTTGCCTTCGCATATGCGAGATTTTTTGGAAATCCGCAGGACGTCTTGCGGATAATAGGAATTACGGGGACAAACGGAAAAACCTCAAGCTCTTACATTTTGCGCTCTGTGCTTCGCTCCGCGGGCTACAGGGTAGGGCTTATCGGAACTGTAGAATGTCTTATTGAGGAGCGCTCATACAGTCTGCCCGATAACACTCAGACTGCCGACAAGCTGAAAACAATGACCACCCCCGACCCCGAAATCTTATATAAAATACTTCGGCAGATGGCTGACGAGAAGATAGACTTTGTAATCATGGAGGTGTCTTCTCACGCTTTGGCGCAACAAAAGACCTCACCTATATTCTTTGAAGTCGGTATATTTACCAATCTCTCCCCCGAGCATCTTGATTATCACAAGGATATGGAAAGCTATATGAAGGCAAAAGCCGAGCTTTTTAAGTCCTGCAAATACGGAGTTTTCAATGCCGATAACAGTTACTCGGAAAGAATAATATCCGAGTCAAGCTGTGAAGTTATACGCTGCTCTGTTGCAGGCGAGAGCGATTTTTACGCATCAAATGTAAAGCTGCTCGGAAGCCGAGGAGTAGAATATCTCTACTGCGGAGAAAATATACGTATGCAGTTAAAAAGCAAGATGCCTGCGGTATTTACAGTATACAATTCGCTTTTAGCAATCACGGCGGCGCTTAAGCTCGGAATATCTCCCGATTGCGCAAGAGAAGCTTTATACCATATGAAAAGCGTTTCGGGACGGATGGAGAGAATATCATTAGGGCTTGAGGACGATGAGTTTTCCGTATTTATAGACTACGCCCACACCGAAACGGCACTGAGGAACATTCTTACCACTGTAAGAAGCATAAGACACGGAAACGAAAGAATAGTTCTGCTGTTCGGCTGCGGCGGAAACCGTGACAGGAGCAAGCGCGCTCCCATGGGCAGAGCCGCCGAGGAGCTTGCGGATTTTACCATAATAACCTCGGACAACAGCAGAAACGAGAATCCTAAGCAGATAATAAAGGACATACTTGAAGGTATGCATGATATCAACCGCCGCCGTGTAATAATGAACAGGCGAGCGGCTATAGAATATGCAATAATAAACGCGAAAAAGAACGACATTATAGTTCTGGCAGGTAAAGGACATGAGCTTTACCGCATAGACAAAAACGGAGAATACTTTTTTGACGAGCGCAAAATTGTTTCGGATGCGCTTGAAAAGAGAAGAAACGGAGATAATAAAATTAATGAGAATTAAATTGGCATTCCCTCTTACGTTTAAAAAAATAGCAGAATACACCGAGTCGGAATTTATATCATTAAATGACGGAATAGCCGAATATATAACCACAGACACAAGAGAGCTGAAAGAAGGCGACCTGTTCGTTGCCATAAAGGGCGAGACCTTTGACGGAAACGATTATATTGAAAAGGCATTCGAAAACGGCGCAGTCTGCGCGCTCTGCGAGAAAGCTCCGTCAGAATTAAAGGGCGCTTCTCTTTTGATATGTGATGACACTGTAAAGGCGCTCGGTGCGCTCGCGCGGGAATATCTCGCACTTCGAAGCGTAAAAAAGGTTGCCGTTACGGGAAGCGTGGGAAAAACAACGACAAAGGAATTTATCTGCTCCGTCCTTTCGGAAAAATACAGAGTTCACAAGACGGAGGGAAATCACAACAACGAGCTTGGACTTCCCTACACCGTGCTTTCAATGCCGAGTGACACGGAAATCCTTATTACCGAGATGGGCATGTGCGCAAGAGGTGAGATAGAATATCTATCGGATATCGTAAAGCCCGACATTGCGGTAATAACAGTGATAGGCTCATCTCACTTAGAGCATCTCAAGACCCGTGAAAACATTTGCGCGGCAAAAATGGAAATAGTACACGGGATGAACGAAAACGGATACCTGATAGTAAACGGAGACGAACCCTTACTTCGCGCGCCGATATACGAAAAATATTCACCGAAGTTCCTTTCTCTTACGGAAGAAAACTCAGATTTCAGAGCTGACAATATAGTTTCATTCGACAGCTATACCGAATTTGATTTTGTATGCGAGGAAGGAAGCTACAAAATGAAAGCATCTGCCATAGGAAGACATATAGCGCAAGCGGCGGCTTTTGCCTGCGCTGTGGGCTTTAAATTTGGCATGAGCGCACAGGAAATAAACAAAGGTCTGATGAACTACAAAACAGAAAAAATGCGTCAAAACATATATAAAATAGGCAATATAACAATAATAGACGATTGCTACAATGCATCCCCCGAATCTATGCGCGCGTCCTGCGATGTTCTCGCCGCGCTCGCAAAGGAAAAAGGCTCCCGTTCGGTCGCGCTTTTGGGCGATATGAAGGAATTGGGAGAGGATACGAGAATAATGCACGAAAGCGTAGGAGAATACATGGCAAAAAGCGGACTCTCGCTTTTGTTCACCTACGGACTTATTGCGGAAAACTACGTTACAGGGGCAAAAAGAGGCGGTATGACAAATGACTCTATTTTTACTAACCCCGATGTAGCCTCACCCGAAAAGAGCGGCGAAGCTCTTGTCAAGCACTTAAATGACGGTGACATACTTCTTATAAAGGCATCACGTGCTATGGCGGCTGAAAAAATCATAAATTATTTGAAAGAGCATATAAATTAATTATAAAAGCTGAGGCAGTCAATAAGAAAGGACCTTTACTATGCCAACAATATTGTATTATATCATTTCTTTACTTTCCGTTTTCGCATTAACGGCGATATCCACACGTTATCTCATCCCCAAGCTGAAAAGTCTGAAGATGGGACAGAAGATATTAGATATAGGTCCCCGTTGGCATAAATCGAAGGAGAATACTCCCACAATGGGCGGAATAACCTTTATATTCTCCGTAACACTTGTTTGCGCAGTCTTGGGAATAATAGCATACAAGGAAACTACCCTATCCTCTATCCTTTTTATGCTTTTTACGCTTCTTTACGCTATAGCTAACGGAGTCACGGGCATAATAGATGACATGGTTAAGTTCAAAAAGAAGCAGAATGAAGGGCTGACGAAAACCCAGAAGCTTGTTCTTCAGATAGTTTTTTCGGGCGCTTATCTTGCTCTGCTCAGAATTTATGAGCTTATAGAAACGAGCTTTTATCTTCCCTTCTTTAACGTATATATAGAGCTTGGATTTGCATACTACTTCTTCGCTATGGTATTATGCGTGGGAATGATAAACTTCGCTAATTTTACAGACGGTATAGACGGACTTTTATCCTCTGTTACCATGATAATAGGCGCATTCTTTGCATATGCCGCATTCAGATACGATCTTATCCCTTCCGTGATACTTTCGGGGGCTATGTCGGGTGTTACACTCGGGTTTCTCGTATACAACTTCTATCCCGCCAAAATATTTATGGGAGACACAGGCTCTCTTTTCTTAGGCGGTCTCGCGGTAGGCTCCGCGTTTATGATAAACAATCCCCTGATAATTCTGCTTGTAGGTATTATCTATCTTGCGGAAGGTGTATCGGTCGCTCTGCAGATATGCTCTTTCAAGCTTACTCGCAAGCGTATATTTAAAATGGCACCGATACATCACCACTTTGAAAAGTGCGGTTGGAGCGAAATAAAGATAGTAAGCGTATTCTCTCTTATTACTCTCTTATCTTGCATACTCGCCTGCTTCGGTCTTGACTGAATTAAAAAATATAGAAAAGAAAAGGAGCATTTGCTATGCGGCAGGATGACAACAACAAAAAAAGCGAAACAGGCTTCGGCAGATCCGCACCGACAACCCAAGATGTCAAGAAGCCGCGCAGTGACGCTTTACATACAGGCAAAAGCAACATCCCCAAAAGGATCAAAACACGTTTCTCGGATGACATTTCACTCTCCGAAGCTCTCGGAAACGAGAATGACCTTCCGAAATTCATTCAGCGTATGCCCAAGCCCTTCAGACGCATATGGCAGATGATGTTCGGCGGAATAGACAAAAACATAAAAATGGTGATTCCGCGTGAAAGCGCAGGCATTGACAGAGTGATGCTTATTATAATATGTATTCTCATATGCATAGGCTCGGTAATGGTTTTCAGCGCAAGCTATGCCTTCGCCGAAACTCGCTATCATGACAGCATGCACTTTCTGAAGAAGCAGATAATGTTTGTCATAATCGGCTTTATAGCTATGTTTATAACCTCTATATTTACACCCGATTTTTACAAAATGATTTCAAGAGGCGTATATGCTGTCTCTCTGCTCCTGCTTGTCGCCGTGCTTGTTATGGGCTTTGCGGGAAACGGTGCGCAGAGATGGCTGAGTATAGGTCCTATATCATTTCAGCCCTCGGAAATAGCAAAAATGTCGCTTGTCCTTATTTTAGCGTGGTATTTCTCTGTATTCGGAGACAAGGTAATAGATCACAGCAACAGAAAGACCTCCTTCTTTTACGGAATTTTTTATCCGTTTTCACTGATAGGTATTACCGCTGTATTGGTCATGCTTGAAAAGCACTTGTCCTGTCTCATAATCCTTGGCTGTATCGGACTTATTATGATGTTCATAGCAGGCTCTGACGGAAAGCTGCTTGGTCTTATATGCGGCGGCGGAATTGTTGCTGTCGGCTCTTTGGCGGTTGCGCTTGAATATACCCGCAGACGTCTCGTTATATGGCTTAATCCCGAAAAATATCCGCTTGACGGCGGCTGGCAGACACTTGAAGGAATGTTAGCTATAGGCTCGGGCGGCATTTTCGGACTTGGACTCGGCAACAGCCGTATGAAGTACAGCTATGTATCCGAGCCCGCAAATGACTTCATTTTTACTATTACCTGTGAGGAGCTTGGCTTCGTCGGCGCTGTAATCATAATCGCGCTTTTCGCTATATTTATATGGCGCGGATATGTAATAGCGCTCAAAAACCAAGATGTTTTCGCACGTCTTACGGCATTTGGAATTACGACACAGGTAGCCGTACAGGTGCTTCTGAATATTGCTGTCGTTACTAACACTATTCCAAATACCGGTATAGCGCTTCCCTTTTTCAGCTACGGCGGAACATCGCTTGTAATACTGTTCGCCGAAATGGGAATACTTCTTTCTGTTTCACGAACCTCACACTTGAAATACCGTTAAAAAGGAGAATATATGCGAATTTTACTTACGGGGGGCGGTACCGCGGGACACGTAAATCCTGCGATAGCGATAGCCCAGATAATAAAGGAAAATGATCCGAAGGCCGAAATAGCCTTCGCAGGAACTCCCAAAGGGATAGAAAACCGCCTTGTAGAAAAAGAAGGCTACCGAATGTACCATGCAAATTCCATGGGAATTTCGAGAAACCTATCCCCGAAGAATATTTACGCACTATGGCTCGCTTTTTATTCCCCCATAAAAGCAAAAAAGTTTATAAGAGAATTTGCTCCCGATATTGTTATAGGTACGGGCGGCTACGTGTGTTGGCCTGTACTGAAGGCGGCATCCGCACTTAACATTCCTACAGCAGTCCACGAATCAAACGTAGTTCCGGGATTTGCCATAAGAATGCTTGAAAATTATGTTGATAAGATACTTCTCAATTTTGAAAAGACAAAAGAATTTCTGAAGCATCCCGAAAAGTCGGTCACAGTCGGAAATCCCATGAGGACGGGCTTCTCGGTGGGCAGCCGCGAAAAGACACGAGAAAGGCTCGGAATAAATGAAAACGAAAAGCTCATTCTCTCATTTGGAGGAAGTCTCGGAGCGGATGCTATAAACAACGCATGTATAGAAATGATGAGCAGTTATGTGAAAAATACCGAAGGAGTCTATCATATCCACGCAAGCGGAGATAAAAATTACGGTAAATGCAAGGAAAAATTCGACTCACTTAATTTGCAGAATTGCAAAAGAATAAAGCTCGAAAAATATATCAACAATATGCCCGAGCTTATGAGCGCATCCGATGCGGTCATCTCACGCGCGGGAGCTATGACGCTATCCGAGCTTGCGCTGACAAAAAAGGCAAGCATCCTTATCCCTTCCCCGAATGTAACGAACAATCATCAGTACAAAAACGCGAAGGCTCTCGCTGACAAAAACGCGGCGATCTTGATAGAGGAAAAGAATTTGACGGCAGAAGCTCTTACGCAGAACATTAAAAGTATCTTTGAGGATAGCGCAAAAAGCGCAGAGCTTCAGAATAACATATCGCTATTTGCCTTACAGGACGCTAACCGAAAGGTATACGAGGAAATTTTAAAGCTCATATAGGAAGAATAACAAAACGAAAGGAGAGAAAAAATGAGGCAGAATGACATACACGGAGAACAAACAAGAGTAATCAAATCTTTTTCTTCGCACACTAAAGCCGAGCTTCGAAAGGATAATACGGCAAGCAGTGCCGCCGCATTCCGCCCCGCCGTCGCAAATGCCGCAAAAAAAGCGAATAACACACGGCAGAATGATTTTTCTCCGCCAAGGTCTGTGACCGAAGATTTCAAAAAAGCAAAGCTATCCGAAGAAAAAGCCAAAGAAAAGGAAGTGTATAGGGAAAACGGTAAAGCACATATCCCCTCACCCTTTACAGGCTTGCTTCTGGCTATAATTACAGTACTGTCAATCGCATCTCTTATAATTATGTTATCTCAGACTACCAAAATAGACAGGATATCCGTAAAAACCGAGGATCTGGGTTTCAATGACAAAATAATAAAGACATGTGAGAAACTCAAAGGGCAATCATATATAGGGCTTGACAGTAAAGATGTCGAGAAAGCAATTCTTAAGCTTTCTCCACTCATATCCGAATGTGAATTTTCAGGTAGTTTTCCGAGGAAGCTTGATGTAAACATAATTTACGAAAGCCCCTCATATTATACCTGTTCCGAGGATATGTTCTATGGACTGAGTTCGGAATTGAAGGTTTTGAGCAAAGGAAGACTTGAGGATACGGATCTTTCTTCTGTCGTCGGTTCTCTTGCGAGAGTTTATCTGCCAAGCTTTAACGAGCAGGAAATAGGAGAAAGCCTTGAGTTTTCAAGCGGTGAAAAATACATCTTCAGAATTTGCAAAACACTTTCCGAATACACTGCTCTCGGAAAAATAACATCTGTGGATCTATCCAATACCCAAAGAATAAGCTTTATATTTGAAAACCGCTTTCGATGCGATCTGGGAGACTCAAACGACATTGAAGTAAAGCTCACCGCAGCTGAAGGGATTTTCAAAAACAAATTACAAAGCTTGAAGGACAGCGACAGAACAGCCGTCATCAACGTAAGCACCCCCACATCAGCAAGTGTCAGAACAGACGTTCCTCTCGAAAAAAACGAATAATTTACCTCTTTTGCCCGTTTTTGCATAAAATACCCCAAAAAATATGTTAACAATCGGTTAATTTTATCAAAAATACTTGAAAAAAAAACCGCAAAAATGTATCATATATATAGTAGTTTTCAGAGCTTGATCTCGGTATGGCTTACATATTATGTAAACTTTTATTTTCCCGATATCAGTAAGGTTTGGCTCAAGTATTACGATAAAAAATTTAAGCAGAGTTCGGACAAGCATTCGGACCTATCTGTTAGTTGGAGGTATATTATGGATTTTAATTTTCAGACGGAAGAAGCCGTAAACAACGTTAACATTAAGGTTATCGGTGTCGGCGGCGGCGGTAACAATGCAGTAAACCGCATGATTTTCAGCAATATCAGAGGTGTTGAATTTATTGCTATCAACACCGATATTCAGGCTCTTGAGGGCTCAAGCGCATCAAAGAAGCTTGTTATAGGCAATAAGCTTACAAAGGGTCACGGCGCAGGCGCATTCCCCGAAACAGGTAAGAAGGCGGCAGAAGAAAGCCTTGACGAAATCAAAGAGCTTATCGGCGACGCTGATATGGTATTCATCACCGCAGGTATGGGCGGCGGAACAGGTACAGGTGCCGCTCCCGTGGTTGCAAAGGTTGCACGTGAAATGGGTGTTCTTACCGTTGCTATCGTTACCAAGCCCTTTAGCTTTGAAGGCAGAAAGAGAATGCTTCAGGCTGAAGAAGGTATCAAGGAGCTTAAGGAATATGCCGACTCACTTATTATTATCCCCAATGACAGATTGAAGCACATATCCGACGGACATTTGACAATGGTTAAGGCGTTCGAAATGGCTGACGACGTACTCCGCAAGGGTGTACAGAGTGTATCCGAGCTTGTTAACATTCCGTCATTTATCAACCTTGACTTTGCTGACGTCACCTCGGTCATGATAGAGGCAGGCTTGGCTCATATGGGTATAGGAAGTGCTACAGGACAGGACAAGGCTCAGCTCGCTGCTAAAGCCGCTATCTCCTCTCCCCTTCTCGAGACTTCAATCGAAGGCGCTACAGGTATCCTCGTAAGCATTACAGCTTCCCCCGATATCAGCCTTGACGATATCACATTGGCATCCGACCTTATCGCAGAGGAAGCTCATCCCGACGCGAACATCATCTGGGGTGCCGCATTCGATCCCGAGCTTGATGATGAAATGCGTATCACGGTAATAGCTACAGGCTTTGAAAGTGGCAAGAAGCGTGAAGCGGAAGAGCCTGTTGCTCCTGTCGCAGAGACAAAAGAGCCTCAGTTTACGGAGTCACCCGCGCAGAAGAGCAAGGTTTCAAGCGACGAGCGCTTTGACGATGTTCTTTCAATGCTCGGCAAGAACAGATCTCCCAGAAGATTCTGATTACATAAGAGCGTCTTACATATATAAGTAAAACAAAAAAAGCAGTTACGGTTTATTTTAATTCCATAACTGCTTTTTTAATGATTATTTACGAAAGGTGTTTTAAAATGTATTACAACAGAGAAATTTTTCCTACCATGATAACCCCTTACAAAAATGACGGATCTATCGACTATGATACGGTAATAAAATACGTCGATTGGTATTTTTCGAAGGGATGTACGGGAATTTTTGCAGTCTGCCAATCAAGTGAAATATTTTTTCTTTCATTAGAGGAAAGAATAAAAATAAATGCGCTCGTATATAAGCGCGCAAAGGAGCTTGAGAAAAACAGCGGCAGACGCTTTACTGTGGTATCCTCGGGACATGTATCGGACGATCTCGACTCACAAGCGGAAGAGCTGAATGCTATAGCAGAATCTGGAACAGATGCGTTAATCTTTATCACAAACAGATTTGATATAAACCAAGAGGGAGACAAGACATTTATCAAAAACGCAGAATATGTGATGAGCAAGCTACCGAATGATATCCCTCTCGGTTTTTACGAATGTCCAAAGCCATACAAGCGACTTGTAAGCGATGAAATTCTCAACTGGTGCATAGGAACGAAAAGATTCAAGTATATGAAGGACACCTGCTGTGATGACGCTCTTATTGCAAAACGTCTTGAGATATTAAAGGATAGCGGCTTTAACCTTCTGAATGCAAATTCGCAGACACTTCTCTCCTCTCTCAAAAACGGGTGCATGGGATACTGCGGAGTTATGGCGAATCTTCATCCCGAGCTTTATGTATGGCTCTGCCGGAATTTTGAAAAAGAGCCTGAAAAAGCGGAAGCTCTGCAAGGCGCACTCGGCAGCCTCGCATTTGCCGAAGGCGGATTGCCTTATCCTCTTTTCGCAAAATATCATATGTGCCTCGAAGGAATCCCGACGGAAGATATTGCGCGTTCGCGCAAGGGAGAGTGCATGAGCGACTACCAGAAGGACTGCACACGTCAAATGCGTGATTTTACCTCTTATACTTATAAAAGCCTTTTAAGCTCCAAATAATTCAGCAGAAGCTATGAAAAATATTATAAGCCTCCGACAGTTTTCTATGCCGGAGGCTTATTCTTATGTAATTATTTGACTTTAAGATTTTCTATTGTTACGCCGTTAAAGTTGTTTATAAGTATGTTCTGTCCCTGCGCCTCGGTCTGCCTTACCCTGCAATTTCTTATAACGACATTGTCTATCAGGTCCACTCTGTCATTGAAGCCTAAAATAGCTATGGCGGGCACAACAGCGCCGCTGTATTCGGGGTCGCCTTCATTGTTACTTCTTACATATCGCTTTCCCGTTATAACACAGTTCTCGCAAATGATATCGTCAACTCGGCTCAATACTCCCGCGCTTTCGCCGTCATTATTATAACCGAGCGCGGTTTTTATATTGAAGTTAGGAACGATACTGTCGTACATTCTCACATGCTTTATATAGCCGCCTCTTTTTCTGGTGGTTTTCAACTGGAAGCCCACACTGCCGTATTCGCAGCTTATATTCCACATAGCGACATCCTTTACGCCGCCGCTCATTTCACTGCCTATAGCGAAGCCGCCTCCGCTCGTTACGTGACAGTCGAAGATGTTTATATTTTCGGTCGGTCTGTTTATTCTGTTTCCGTCGGGATTTCTGCCCGACTTGATTGCTATGCAGTTATCTCCTGTGTCAAAGTCTGTATTAAAGCATACGCAGTTGGTAGATGAGTCGGGATTCCAGCCGTCTCCGTTGTGGAGATGTACAGACCTTACTTTACAGGATTTTGTTATTACGCTATCACTGTATATAAAGTGAATGTTCCAATACGGACCGTCGGCAAAATCAATATTGGAAAGGATAACATTTTTCGTATTGCTGATATTTACAAGTCTGCCGCGGAGACGTCCCGCAATTGTCTTAGGACCGCATTCAAATTCCTTTAGCTGCTCCTCGCTCAAGCTATCTATGTAATCCTTTTTAATAATGAGCCCTTCTGCTTCCATTGCAACCTGAAGGGGCAATCCGCCGCCAATTACAGCGCCACCGCCTCTTATAACGATATTCTCACAGTTATATCCCGAATTTTCGTCAAGCTCACCCATATTGAGAAGAGCGCGGTAGCACATCATATTGAGACCTTCCGAGCGGCTCTTGATAAAGGGCAGATAATCCTCTATATGCTCCGAGCCTTTTATTGTAGCGCCCTTATCGATTATTATCTCTGTGTTGCTATGCAGATCAAGTGCGCCTGTAAGGAATGTACCTGCAGGAAAATAAACCGCTTCTCCTGCATTGCAATCATCAAGCGCTTTCTGCAAAGCCGCTGTGTTGAGAGTCACACCGTCTCCTATGGCATTATAAGGCGCTTTTGTAACGTCTATTCTTACAGGGCTTTTCTTAGTTGTGAAGCATTCACCGCCAACAAAAACTGTATCAGCGCCTGTTTTCAGCTCTACTTTAATATTATATTCGGTTTCGGGCTTCAAACCAAAAAATTCAAAATGAGTCTTTTTTGTTTCGGAGACAAGGTCATCGTTCAAATATACCCTGTAAAAATCGTTTTCACCGAGTGATACAATTCTGTTCCAATAAACAGTTATTTCGTTATCAAAAACTATTGAGCTTAATCCTTCTTTTAGCATAACTCTCTCCTGTAACATTTTATATTTTAATTATATTACAATTACACCTGCAAGTCAATAGAAAAAGCCGAAACTTGTTCGGCTTTTTATATGATCACGCTTTTCTTCTCTGAGCTTCTGCTTTAAGACGGGTAGGCGTATCAAGTATCGTTTTACGCAAGCGTATATTCTTAGGTGTTACCTCGATAAGCTCATCCTCAGCTATAAACTCAATAGCCTCCTCCAAGCTCATGCTCTTGGGTGTTATAAGTGTAAGAGCTTCGTCTGCGCCCTTGGAACGAACGGCAGTAAGGTGCTTTTTCTTACATACATTTACGCTTATATCGCCCTGCTTGGGGTTCTCACCTACTATCATACCCTCGTATACGGAGACTGCGGCACCTATAAACAGAGGTCCTCTGTCCTGTGTATAATAAAGACCGTAGCTTGTTGTCTCGCCTGTTTCGCTTGCTACAAGAGAGCCTGTGAAGCGGACATTGATGTCACCCTTGTAGGGAGCATAGCCTTCAAAGATAGTATTGAGTATTCCCTCTCCTCTTGTATCGGTCATAAATTCGCTTCTGTAACCGAAAAGGCAACGTGTGGGAATGAGGTAGTAAAGTCTCTGTCTTGAGCCGCGGAGCTGCATATCGAGAAGCTCTCCCTTTCTCGCTCCGAGCTTTTCCATTACAGAGCCCATATATTCCTCAGGAACGTCTATTTCTACACGCTCGATAGGCTCTTGCTTTACTCCGTCTATTTCCTTGAAGAGAACACGGGGAGTTGAGCAGGCAAGCTCATATCCCTCTCTGCGCATTGTCTCGATAAGAATAGAGAGATGCATTTCTCCTCTGCCCGCAACCTTGAAGCTCTCTGTTGTATCTCCGTCTGTTACACGCAAAGAAACGTCCTTCAAAAGCTCCTTGTAGAGTCGCTCACGCAGATGACGGCTTGTAACGTATTTTCCTTCTCTGCCCGCAAAGGGACTGTCATTTACCGAGAATGTCATTTCCATAGTAGGCTCGCTCACCTTGACAAATTCAAGCGGCTCTATTGCGGTAAGAGAGGTTACCGTATCACCTATATTTATATCCTCCGCACCCGAGAAGCATACGATATCTCCCACCTTAGCTTCATCGACCTTAACTCTATTAAGACCGTCAAACTGATATATGGAAACTATCTTCGCACGCTTATGCTCGCCTTCGGAATGGTAGTTTGATATTGCTATCTCCTGATTAGTCTTAAGCGTTCCTCTTTCTATACGTCCTATACCTATTCTTCCGACATAATCGTTATAGTCGATAGCAGAAACGAGGAGCTGAAGCTCTGTGTCATCCCCCTCGGGACAAGGAATATATTCAAGAATAGTATCGAAAAGAGGCTTGAGGTCTGTTCCCTTCTCGTAAGGAGAAAGCGAAGCTGTGCCTGCTCTGCCCGAGCAGAAGAGCATAGGAGAATCAAGCTGCTCGTCTGTGGCGTTCAAGTCCATAAGAAGCTCAAGAACCTCTTCTTCGACCTCTTCAAGTCTCGCATCGGGCTTGTCTATCTTGTTAATTACAACAATAACT
This sequence comes from Oscillospiraceae bacterium, assembly GCA_015065175.1. Lineage (GTDB taxonomy): Bacteria > Bacillota > Clostridia > Oscillospirales > CAG-272 > UBA1740. The sequence continues at coordinate 13,843 of SVQV01000047.1, forward strand.
CTGTGGTTAAGAGAAAGCGCTCTCTCAAGGACGAAGCGTGTCTGAGGCATAGGGCCTTCAGCCGCATCAACCAGAAGGATAACTCCGTTAACCATTTTAAGTATTCGCTCAACCTCACCGCCGAAGTCAGCGTGTCCGGGGGTGTCTACTATATTTATTTTTACGTCTCCGTAATGAACTGCGGTATTCTTTGCGAGGATAGTAATTCCTCTTTCCTTCTCTATCGCGTTATTGTCCATTACTCTTTCTTCTGTAACCTGGTTTTCACGGTACACACCGCCCTGACGAAGCATCTCGTCAACAAGCGTAGTCTTTCCGTGGTCTACGTGTGCTATAATAGCGACATTTCTTAAATCCGTGCGTTTCAAGCTCTTTACCTCTTATATATAAATTAACCTAAATATTATACCACATTTTTTTATAATTACAATAGTTTTCGAAAAAATATTACATATTTTTCATATTATTAGTTCAAAAAGCCCTGACAAAAGAAGAAGCGCTATCGCGGCGTGTATTTCACGCTTTGATAGCGGTTCTATTGACTCGTGTTTATTTTCTTATTCTTTTGGCCCTAATACTATAGATGAAGTGCCTGCATCGTAGTCATAGTTTGCCATGTACTTGCGCATAAGCAAGACATCAAGCGCGGTAACATTGCCGTCGCCGTTTGCATCAGCTCCAAGTCCTACGGAAACGGTTGAAATTCCTGTAGTATAGTCATAGTTTGCGACATACTTTCTGAGCAAAAGTACATCAAGCGCGCTTATGACATCATCATCGTTAGCATCACCGTAAATAAATTTATAGGTTGTTATCTTACCGTCAGAAATGAGAATATCAACCTTTTCTGAGTCCTCATTATACGCTTCATTTACTCTTGCGCTTATTGTGTAGTCCTTTGCTTCTGCGTTCTCGTTCACTTCAAAGGTAAGCGTAGCCAAAACTCCGTTTCCTTCGCAGTTT
>SVQV01000048.1 GCA_015065175.1 Oscillospiraceae bacterium
ACCATTATTCTTCTCGTTTTCTTCCTTCGGTGCTTGAGGCAAAGGAAATATTCTCCGAGGATATTGAGGTCGTAATCGCATCCGACGGAACAGAAATAGGCTTCTGATGCGTTAGTTTTTCTCTCCAACCATTGATTTGCCTCAATATCAACGGTTAGTTTGTTTACTTTTGTAATGATTTGGCTTATTATAATAGCATGAGGAGGAGAAAAAAATGAATCAAATCAAGATTGGTGAATTTATTTCATCGCAAAGAAAAAGCAAGGGTCTGACACAGGCATCGCTCGCGGAGAAGCTCGGTATCACCGACAGAGCGGTTTCCAAATGGGAGCGCGGCAAAAGCCTGCCCGATGCTTCTCTTATGTTAGAGTTATGCGAAATTCTCGATATAACGGTAAACGAATTATTATGTGGGGAGAAGATCAATATGGAAAATCAAAATGAAAAAAATGAACAGCTTCTACTTGATATGGCAAAGGAAGCTGAGCAGAAAAACAAGATCATCTGGACTGCTATGTGGGTTATAATGTCAGTAAGTATAGCAGGACTGCTTGTGGGATTAGCCCTTACGGCATTTTTTATTCCCGAGGGTGTGTGGCAGCTTGTAGCTATTATCGGGCTTTGTATTTTATTTTTAATTCCCTGCTTTTACGCGCTTAAGCTTGAAGTCAGCGTGGGGCATTATAAATGCAAGAACTGCGGTCACGAGATAGTTCCGACATATTCACAGGCACTGAACGCTATGCATATGGGAACGACAAGATACTTAAAGTGTCCCTCTTGCGGCAAAAGGACCTGGTGCAAAAAGGTAATAAAAAAATAGTTATAAAAAATTTGCTCCCGACAGGAAGTATTGTTTCCTTTCGGGAGCTTTTTATATTCAATTATGCCATTTTTGAAAGCTCGTCGAGATTGATCTCGGTGCGCATTTTTTCTCCGTTTACAAATCTTTCAAGTTCTTCGCAAACATGCAATGCGATACGTCTCTTGCCGTTTGTAACAGTTCCCGCTATATGAGGAGTCAGAATTACGTTAGGCATATTTCTCAGAGGATTGTCAGGTGCGGGAGGCTCGGGCTCGGTAACGTCAAGGCAGGCGAAAAATCTACCCGTTTTAAGCTCGTCGATGAGAGCCGCTTCCTCAATGACAGATCCTCTCGCTGTATTTATAAGAACAGCGCCGTCCTTTATAAGCTTAAGGTTCTCGCGGTTTATCATATTATTGGTCGCGGGAATTGAGGGCGCGTGGATAGTTATTACGTCAGAGTCCGAAAGAAGCTCTTCAAGGGTTACCTTTTCCGCGCCTATTTCGGCTATCTGCTCTTTTGTAAGTGTGGGGTCATACATAACTATATCTACGTGGAAGGACTTCAAGAGCTTAACCATATGTCTGCCGACAAATCCGCCCGAAATGACACCTACTTTTATATCGTAAAAATCCTTAACTATCTCGTGAGGGAAATCCCACCAACCGCCATGTACGGTAAACTCATTAAGCTGATAAAATCCCTTGCAAGCTGATATAGCAAAGGCGAGCGCGCTTTCCGCCACTCCCTCTCCTATAGCGCAGGCAGAGCTTGTAATTCTTACCTTCTTCTGCAAAAAATCATCCGAAATTATCGGCTTTACGGAGCCTGCGGCATGTAACACTGCTTTTAAATCGGGGCAAAGCTCCAATATTTCTTTATCTATTACAGGGCTTGACCAGGATGTGACAATCACGGTCGCGCCTTTGACGAAATTGAGATAGTATTCCTTATCTTCAAAGTCTTCTCCGTCAAAAACAGAAACGTTACCGAGCTTTGCCATACGGTCATAATACTTCTGAGAGAATACTGTATCCCTACAGTATTTATTAACTAAAACCTTTATATTCTCCATTTTGCACCTCTTTTAAAGATATCTTTAGTAATGACAAGCATTATCTACAGTAATATTCTAACATAATAATCCTTATAAGTATTTAAATATTATTTATCAAAACTTGCATTATTTTGTCCTCTTTTTAATGTTTTTGTTGACATAAAAAACGCTTCGTGCTATAATTTTTATAGCTAAGAAAAAGGAAGGAGTATAAAAATGGGTTGTGACGTTGTTTCTCCCTATTTCGCCATAAAATCTAAATATACACCGAACTTGCACAAGTATTCGAAGGAAGGACCGCATGCCCACAGCTATTGGCAGATCGCCACGGTATCATACGGCTGCGGCTTCGTTATGCTGGATGACGAAAGCTACAGTGTTTCCGAAGGTGATGTGATCATTATCTCCCCCGAAACAACTCATATGCTCTATGTGGAAGATCTTACTATGACCACATATGAGTTCAAATTTGACACAAAAGATTCCTTTCTTTTGCATCAGCTTCAAAACCTGCCGCAGATCATAAAAGGCATAGGCAATGATGCGATAGAATTATCAAGAAAAGCAGTTCACGAAGCTCAGGATGCGAAACTCCATTCGGAACAATTTGTCGCTTATATTATAGCGGAGATAGTATTGACCCTCTCCAGATTCAGTAATGATAATACAGAGTCGGAAAGCAATAAAGGCTACACCGATATGCTTGTCGAATATGAAAATGACCCCTGTTCCGCAAAGGTGAGAAAGATCATAGAGGACGGTTATTCCACACCTATAAGCACAAGCACCATAGCGAAAAGCCTGTTTCTTTCCACATCATATATTTGCAGAAAATTTTTTAATTCCTATCACACGACACCCTTGAAATATCTCTCTCTTTTAAGACTTGAAAAAGCGAGACAGCTATTGGAAAGCTCCGAGCTATCCATAACGGAAATAGCACTTATGGTCGGCTTCACGGATATACATTATTTCAGCCGAAGCTTCAAAAGCCACACAGGCTTAAGTCCCTCCGAATACCGAGACAGAGCAAAAAGCGGATATGCGGTCGCTTTTTAATACCGAAATTACAAAAAAACACAACAGTCGTGTACGTTTTACATTTGCAAGACTGTTGTGTTTTTTAATTGTTTTCTTTTAAAGCAAAAATATCTTATTCCGGTATAATACAAAAATCACAGGCAGAAGAACTTATCCGAATCTATTCCATAATGAGCAAATATTTTATCGATTTTTCCGTAATCTGTGTTTGTGATATGTGCTTTATGGCAATCACTTCCAAAAGAAAGAACAACACCGTCTCTTTGCAAGTCGGACGCCCAACCGAGATAAGCATCGGCAAATGCCTGCGGCATATTCTTGAAGAACATACAAGGGTTAAGCTCAAAAGCAACATTATTCTCTTTCAAGGCGCATTTAAGCTCGTCTCTCATTGACTCCGTGATAACCGAAAAATCAAGGAATGGATTTTTGAAATCAGTTTTTTTCCAAAAATAAGAATACAAGCCTTCATCCCACCACAGATAATGAGCAAGAATTGTAGAATGCGGATTCGTTGCGCAGAACATATACTGACGGTGATATTCCTTAATGAGCGAGTCTGTGTCTGCGTTACCGTACTTCGGCCAATGCATCGCTGCAACAACATAGTCTATCTTATATTTTTCAATAAACGCATCATCGAAATCGAAGGCAATTGAGGCTACCTCAGGACCGCCTACAAGTACACCGCAAGAGGTCAGATTTTCTTTCACTCCGCGCTTTATTCTGTCTATCTCCCATTCGGAAACGACCGTGGCTTCAACTCCGAAATGAAAATGTCCCTTTAGCTCCGGATGCATCTCAAGTGCCGACTCATATTCTGCACGCGAAAGCTCAATGTCATGTGTTTGTAAGCTCGTGTGATAATGATCGCTCACGCCAAAATCGGTAATACCAAGCTCACGCGCATCCTTTATGAGATCCTCGAATGTTAAGCATGCACTGTCACAGCTACAGTGCGTATGTATGTGCCAATCTGATTTTATTGCCATATGATCCTCTCTTCCTCCGTACAAACGCCACTTATTTAATTGTTGTTATGCTCTGTCAAATCAAAATACTATTTCAAGCAAGCCGGCATTCGGAACAGAAATCCGTATAACTCCGCCTTCTTGTGAAAACTCAAGCTCTTTACCGTCAAATAAAACTGTATTCGGCAAATGAGAAAGTGTAATCAGCGCATCGTCCATAGCATAAGAGGTTCTTGCGCTTATTCTGTTTTCCTCGGCATTTATGTCGGTAAGCTCGATATTGGCATCATAAATTTGTCTGCCCTTCGAGGAGTTGACCGAAAGAAGCCTGCTGTCATGCGGAACAAGCTCAAAATCAAGCTCCGAGAGAAGCTCATACTGCTCTCCGCTCCAGACATCCGTTATAACATATTTTTCACACGGGTCAAGACCGAGCTGAGAAGCTTTAAGCGTTAAGGTCTTGTTTTCGGTCTCCTCGGTATTGAATATAGCGACCGTTATCATCGGTGCGCCGCTTCTCTGCTGCTTTGAAAAATGAGGAGTGCGTATATAAAGCGTATCGGGGGATTTTGTTCCGTCCGCTCTGTAGTCGTAACCGGCAAAATATACGTCCTGTCCGTTATTTACATTACATGTAGCCTTCTTCAGCATCGCAAATCTCGGACTGCTCTTATCTGCTTCGCTTAATTTTCCCGCAAGCTCAACCATTGTTCTTGTTATCAAAACATAGTTGACACAGAATCGAGCATCAATATCGGAAAGCCCGGGGAACATACCTACGGCATCGCTATTCGGAACAAAGAGGTCTCCCGTATGAGTCGCAAAGCAAGCTGCCCCCCAAAGGAAATTAGTCTTTATATTACTCCACTTTCCCGATCCTATGTCAATTCCGTAACGGTAATTGGTAAAGTGAGTTCCAAGAAAGGGATTAGCCATAACTATGTCACAGCCTGTCTGGAGATAACCGTCATCGGGAAGTCTCTTTCTTATCTCATTGAGCCACCAACGTCTGTGCTCATAGCCCGAAGCATAATTATTCTTAAGGAGAGGCTCGCTTACCTCAAAGGCATAGCTCCAGAAATCGTGCTTGACACCGTCAAAGCCCCAATCTAAAATCATAGTCTCTATAGCGCTCGTCATATACTCACGCGCCTCTTGAATACTGACATCAAGCAAATAATTCTGGGTTCTTCTTGATGCATAATCAGCCATTATTTCGGGACGTTCGCGGCTGATTTTTGAATTTTTGGGGCAAAATCCGCCTATCCACAAGGCAGGTCTCAAGCCTATCTGCCTTATTTTATCTGTAACATAACGCATTCCGTGAGGGAATTTTACTTTGTCAACGCCTTCATCTTTTTCGTAAGGCACACCGAGACCGTGTGCAATATTTTCGTTAAATGCACAGTATCCGTCATCTATCTGTATCCACCTGACAGTCGGAAAATACTCTTTCAAGGTTTTAGCTTCCGTTAGTATAAGAGTCTCGTTTACACTACGGGTTATACCGTCATTCCAAGTACCCCACACCATATTGTCGCGATTTATGGAGGTTGCGCCATAGTTTGCGGGCAGCTTCTTACGAAGGTGAACTGTGTACTCCTCAAATACTCGTTCAATATCATCAGCATGCTCTGCTCTGCCTATATACCATTCGTCCACAAGAACCTCATTAGGCAGTACCTCACGGTAGGAAATGTCCTTAAAAGATGAATATATCTCCATAGTAAGAGTGTTTTCCGCATGAGAAAGCATGTAGTTATGATAGAACACCTTCTGAGAAAGAGTGCCGTGTACAATACCGTTTTTCACATTATAGTTACTGACGAGAATTGCGGGAAACGGCTGAAACGGGCTTGTTCCTATTCTCAGCATATCCTTGGGTCTCACACGGTCAACAGTAAAAGTCATAGTACCGAAGTGTCTCGGTGTTTCAAGGTGATAATAATAATCGCTTTCTGTCTTTGCGCAGAAATCAATACCTTTGAGAGTTATTCCAAGCTCGCGAAGATGCATTACATCACTTGTTGTATTCTTGAATTCACGCTTAACGGTGTAGCCGCTTGCACATTCGGTTATATAAAGAATATCTCTGTATTCTTTTGTCTCGCATGAGAGGTGATAACACTTATTTCCTAAAATCTCCGTATAGTCGCCGTGACTTTCACCGTACTCAAAAACAGTAAACGGTATAAATTCAAGTTCTCCGCACATAAGTGCGCCTGATAAGCTTTCTTTAAACATATGAATCCCCCCACAAGAGTTAATTTAAGAGTTCTATATACGTTTTAGATTATATCATCCCCTATAAAATATGTCAATCAAATTTCTAATTTTTTTCATAAAAGTATTGACAAAGCCAACACTTCGTGATATGATGTATTACGCGAGGAGGAGTATTATATGGATATTCAGTTAAAACGAGGTCTTTTAGACGTATGCGTATTAAGCGCCATTAAGGGCGGAGAGTCCTACGGTTATAAGATAATCAAGGATATTTCACCGTATATTGAAATGTCGGAGTCTACCCTGTACACTATTCTTAAGCGTCTTGAAAATGCCGAGATGCTGACCGTAAGAAGTGCCGAGCATAACGGACGATTGCGGAAATATTACAGCATCACAAAAGCAGGGCTTTTGCGTGTCGAAGAATTCAAGAGCGAGTGGCGCGAGATAATGCTGATATACAAATTTATAACAAAGGAGGACGCTTTAAATGACTAAACATGAATTTGCCGAAGCGCTTAAGGCAAAGCTCTCTGCTCTGCCGAAGGATGAGCTTGAAGAACGTATAAGCTTTTACTGTGAAATGATAGATGACCGCACGGAAGAAGGGCTTTCGGAAGAGGAAGCCGTTTCTGCGATAGGCTCTGTTGACGAAATAGCCGAGCAGATAATATCGGATATTCCGCTTTCAAAAATAGTCATGGAAAAGGTTACGCCCAAGAGACGCTTTAAAGTGTGGGAAATAGTGCTTTTAGCACTTGGCTCTCCTGTGTGGCTTTCGCTTGCTGTCGCTGCTGTTGCCGTAGTTTTTTCGCTTTATGTCCTGCTGTGGTCGGTAATTATTTCCCTGTGGGCTATATTTGCTTCATTTAGCGGCTCGGCTTTCGGCATAATAATATCGGGCTGTGTCTTTATTTTTACGGACTTCGCTCTTGTTGGGCTATCTATGGTCGGTGCAAGTCTTATTTTGGCGGGAGCTGCTATATTTTTCTTTTTCGGCTGCAAGGCGGCAACCAAGGGAATTATAGCGCTTACTAAAAAAATAGCTTTGGGTATAAAAAAGCTGTTTCTTAAGAAGGAGGAAAACAGATGAGCAGGGGTGCAAAAATTTGGATAATAGCGGCTATATTACTTGTTTTGGCAGGCTGTATGATTTTCGGAGGTGTAATGACTGTGTTAAAGTGGGATTTCAAGAATTTATCTACTGACAAATTTGAAACCAATAAATATGAGATAACGGAGAAATTTTCATCAATATCTATAAATACCGACACTGCCGATATTGTGTTTGCGCTTTCCGACACAGAACAAGCCTCAGTCGTTTGCTATGAACAAAAAAATATCAGACATTCTGTCGGTGTAAATGACGGAAGCCTGATAATAAATGTTACGGACACAAGAAAATGGTATGAGCATATAGGTATCAATTTCGGCAAATCAAAAATAACTGTATATCTACCTCAAGGAGAATACTCTCTCCTGTCGGTAATGACAGACACGGGAGACGTGGAAATTCCAAAGGAGCTGAAATTCGAGAGCATCAATGTGTCGGGCAGTACGGGAGATGTGACGAATCATGCTTCCGTCTCGGAGACGGTAAAAATAAAGACCTCGACGGGAAAAATTGAAATAGATGATATATCCGCCGCGTCTCTCGACATTTCGGCATCAACCGGCAAGGTAACACTTTCGGACGTAAAATGCGGAGGTGAGATAAAAACAAAGGTATCTACGGGAAAAGTATTTATAAACGATGTTTCCTGTAGAAGCGTTACATCAAACGGAAGCACGGGCGACATTTCACTGAGCAACGTTAAAATCGACGGAAGGCTTTCTATAGAAAGAAGCACGGGAGATGTAAGGCTCGAAGATACGACTGCCTCTGAGTTTTCTATAGAGACCGACACGGGCGACGTTGACTTTATAGTCTCGGATGCTGATGAGATCTACGTAGAGACCGATACGGGACACGTAAAGGGCACTCTGCTTAGTGAAAAGGTATTTATCACACAAAGCGACACGGGTAATATAAGCGTACCCGAGTCTGTCACAGGCGGAAAATGTAAGATAATCACCGACACGGGTAATATAGAAATAAGTATTATTCGGTAAGGCTGATACAAAAAGAGAGAACGTTCCCGTTCCCTCTTTTTTGTTTTGCTTATTCAGTTTCGTTCTCTTCAGAATCGTGAGCCTTGCTTGCTTTTTTTATGTATTCCTTTGGAGAAAGTCCGATGCTTTTTTTAAAGACGCTTGAAAAATAGAGTGGCTCCGAAAAGCCCGAAAGCAGAGCTACATTCTTTATGGAATCTATACCGTGGTCGAAAAGCGCTATAGCATATTTAAGACGTGCAGACCTGAGAAATTCGGAAAAGCTTACTCCCGATTTTTCTTTGAAGAAATGTGAAAGATATTTGGGGTGATAGGATAATTCTTCGGCTATCGTGGCTATACTCAAATCGGGGTCTTTAAAATTTTGCTCTGTCAATTCTATTATTTTTCCGAGCAAGCCGTTATCCATACGGGCGCTGTCATAGAGCCTTGAAAAGCTATAAAGGAGTATGCTTTCCGCAACAAGCTCGACGGTTTCGTCTGATGCGCGAAACAAGCTCTCCTGCCACAAGGGGATAAGTCCGTCAAAATCCTCGAATATACGTGAAAGATAATTTACGTGGAACTGCCGCAATAGCTCGTTTGCGCGCATGCCCGAAAAAGAAATATACATATAAGTCAAATTTTTGCCTTCCTTGAGCGAAACGCTTTCCTCCTCAAAGCAGAACAGAAGAGTTCCTCTTTTCAGCTTGAAGGGAGAATTTTCCACCAAGAGAGTCCCTTCTCCTTCTATGACAAGCAGCATACGGTTCTGAGTGAGCTTTGACGGCCGAGACATTATATCAATGTCGGTCTCCTTTACAAAGCAGGAAATAGAAAGCGGATTTCCGCTGAATACCGACACGGGAAATTTACATATATTCTTATTATTCATTTTTTTCTCTCAAATCGTTTTATTTTAAATCGGGTAGCTCAGAAAAGTCATATATATAATAGTCGGATACACCTTTTATATCGTCAGCATAATCTGCCGAAGAAGCGTCAAAGACTCCGCACACCTTCATTCCTGCCGTTTTTGCTGTCTTGTCGGCATTGTAGTTATCGTCGAGAAAAAGGATGCTTTCTACAGGCTGTCCCAGCTTTTCTGCCGCCATTACATATATATCGGGGTCTGCTTTTGTAGTCCCAAAATCGTCGCACGACCAGACATTGTTGAACAGTTCATATATTCCGAGGCGCTTAAGACATACATCAAGCACCCTATGCGGACTTGCGGTAAGTATATTGAGGTCCGCGCCCTCGCTTTTCAGCCTTTTCAAGACCGAAATAACGTGAGCTTTCGCCTGAATTGTGTGAGCGTATTCGTTATAGGCGTACTCATCCATCAGCCTTATAATTTCGTCTTTTGGCAAGGAAAGACCCATTTTTTTGAAGTATTCAGCCGTTCCGGCATAACCCAAGGGGGTAATTATCTTTACTATACCCTCATCATATTTTATACTGTTTTCATCTAATATTCTTAACATAACGGAGACAAATGTGGGCATAGAATCCACAAGCGTGCCGTCAAAATCAAATAAATAGGTTTTATATTTCACTTTCTGTCCTCTTTCAAAAATCAAAGATACATATAATATAGCATATTTATTTGAATATTTCAATAAGCATCTAACTTTTTTATATGAAATAATAGAATTTTTCTATTGTCTTTTAATGAACTATGGGATATAATTTATTCAGAAGCAAAGCTCTTTGCTTATGCTAAGTAAAAATATTTGGAGGAAATGATATGAAAAACATAAAAATAGGTATTTTCGGCACAGGAGAGCGCGGACGACTTCTTGCTACCACTCTTTTACTGTTCAAATGCGAGGTAGTGGCACTTTGCGAGTCACGTGAAGCCGAGCTTGAAAAAACGGCAAAGCTGGTAGGCGGTGATGTTGCCACATACACCGACTTTGACGAATTTATCAAACACGATATGGATGCCGTAATATTGACTAACTTCTTCCACGAGCATGCGCCTTACGCTATAAAATGTATGGAAAGGGGCATACACGTTTTCAGCGAGTGCATAAGTAACGGCACTATGGCTGAAGGTGTAGAGCTTATCCGTGCCTTTGAAAAAAGCAATTCTATATATATGCTGGCTGAAAACTATCCTCAGATGATATTCAACCGTGAAATGCAACGGGTATGCAAAAGCGGAACTCTCGGAAAGATACTCTATGCGGAAGGAGAATACAATCATCCCGGAAACCCTAACGATATAGAATTTAAGAAGGGTTATAATTATTTCGCAAAGCATTGGCGCAATTATGTGCCGAGAACATATTATATCACACACTCTTTAGGTCCTGTTATGCGTGCGACAGGCGCGACTCCCAAGCGTGTAAGCGCGCTTGCAAGCTATGCGCCGAGTACAGTCGAAGCTCCCAGCGCAAGCTTTGTGGGCGATCGAGCGGCAGTTATAACCACGCAGAACGACGACGGCTCTATTTTCCGCATTACAGGCTGCGCTGCCTTCGGCGGTCATCATAACGCCTACCGTATATGCGGAACAAAGGGGCAGATAGAAAATCTGCGCGGTCTGAATCCGCAGGTAATGCTCCGATATAATGGATGGCAGATACCCGAAGGGGCAAATGAAGTAAGCCTTTATACGCCCGAATGGAATGACCCCGATGAAGAACTTATCAAGAAGTGCGGTCACGGCGGTGCCGACTTTATTACATTGAGGATCTTTTTGGATTGTATCCAGCGCGGTGTTCAGCCCGAGCATCCGTTTGACATATATTCAGCGGTAGCTATGTCATCTGTCGCAATTCTCGGACACCGCTCGGTGCTTAACGGCGGTATTCCCTACGACATACCCGATTTCAGACTTGAGGAGGACTGCCGTAAATACGAAAATGACCGCGCGACTCCTTTTTACAGCTCGGACGGCAAAGAGCCCGATATTCCCTGCTGCTCACATCCCGATCACAAGCCGACCGATAAGCAGTTAGAGCTTTATATGGATATATTCGAATAAAATCGACCTACATACAGAGAACCAAGGTTTTGATACTGCCTTGGTTCTTTTGCTGTTTTTGATGACAAAAGTAAAGGCGAAAGCAAAAACGATTTATAAGGTTTATTATTGACATACGTTTTCCGTTATGCTATAATTGTGATATCTGTTTTACAGAATTTTTCTACACAAAAAAGGGAGAAATAAAATGATTTCAAAGGGTAATTTTATAAAGGCGACGGAAGAATATAACACCTTTGAAAAGGCTGTTCCCGCTTATTATTTCAGACGGTCTTTTGTGTCGGAGGGCAAATCTTCCGCTAAAATATCGGTAGCGGTCTGCGGCTTTTACCGTCTGTATTTTAACGGACAGGATATAACGAGAGGTCTGTTATCGCCCTACATAAGCAACACAAATGATTATATATATTACGATGAATATGACGTAAGACTCGAAAGCGGTGAAAACGTTATCGGCTTGATATTGGGTAACGGCTTTCAAAACAATCCGGGAGGAGAACGTTGGGATTTTGACAAAGCGGATTTCAGAAGCGCCCCCATGCTCTCGCTTTCGGTAACGAAAAAGGACGGCGCAAGTGAAGATACGGTTTTAGAAAGCGACACAAGCTTCAAAATAGCACCGTCGCCTATCAGAAGTGACGACTACCGCTTTGGTGAGTTTTATGATGCTAATTTTGAGATATCGGATTGGAACAAAAAGGGCTTTGATGACTCAAGTTGGAGCTTTGCTCTGCCTGCAACGCCGCCCAAGGGAGAGCTTCGGTTTGCTGATGTATCTCCTATAACTAAAGAAAAAGAAATAACTCCTATTGAAATCATAAAAAGCGGCGATGGCTATATATATGACTTTGGAGAATCAAACGCGGGCGTTTGCCGCTTGCGTATAAAAGGAAAATCCGGGCAGAAGGTTTCTCTCTGTCACACGGAAAGAATGAAGGACGGAGACATAGATTTAAAAAATGTGTGCATCGTGTATGAAACATGGGAACGTGACAGACTCATTGCGCACAGAGATACTTATATCTGCCGCGGAGACGATGTGGAAATTTATCAGCCCTCGTTTACATATCACGGCTTCCGCTATGTACGTGTAGACGGAATTACCGAAGCGCAGGCAACGCCCGAATTACTTACCTACGTGGTTTATCACACAGAGCTTAATTCACGCGGTGACTTCTCCTGCTCCGACAAAATGACTAACACGCTTCAAGAAATAACACGCCGAAGCATTTTATCAAACTTTTATCACTTCCCGACAGACTGCCCTCAGAGAGAGAAAAACGGTTGGACTGCGGATGCGGCACTTAGCTGTGAAGCGGCATTGATAAATTTTGATCCCGAGCAAAATTACCGTGAATGGCTCAGAAATATCTGCAAGGCGCAAAACGAAGCAGGCGCACTGCCCGGAATTGTTCCGACAGCAGGCTGGGGATTTCATTGGGGCAACGGTCCCGCATGGGATTCGGTGCTTGCATATCTTCCCTACTTCGTTTATATATACCGAGGAGAAACGAGCATGATAACCGAATCCTCTTCTGCTTTCGTGTCTTATCTCCGCTATCTGAGGACTCGCTGTGACGAAAAGGGACTGCTCTCTATCGGTCTTGGAGACTGGTGCCACGTGGGCAGATCGCCTACTCAGCCGAAGGCTCCTCTTGTCCTTACCGACACAGTAATGTCTATGGATATCGCAAACAAGATGGCTATAATGTTTGAAGCGGTCGGAATGCAGAAGGAAAAGGAATACGCTCTCGGCGAAGCAGAAAAGTACAGAAACGCTATACGCTCTCATCTGATAGACTTCAACACTATGCTTGTATTTGGTGAATGTCAGAGCTGTCAGGCTATGTGTCTTTACTACGGAGTTTTTGAAAAAGACGAGAAGCAAGTCGCATTTGACAGGCTTCTCGATATGATACACGATTTTGACGATCATATCGATGTCGGAGTTTTGGGTGGTCGTGTAATATTCCATGTTTTGTCAGAATTCGGATACAGTGACATTGCCTTTAAAATGATAACACGTGAGGACTATCCCTCTTACGGAAACTGGGTAAAGCGAGGAGCGACTACGCTCTGGGAGGTTTTTTTGCCCGACAGTGTATCCTCAATGAACCACCATTTCTGGGGAGATATAAGCGCTTTCTTTATCAAGCGCATTGCGGGAATATGCGTAAATCCCGAAAAGCATGATGTCAATACCTTGAAAATAAATCCTCATTTTATAGAGGCACTCGACAATGCATCGGCTTATCACATTGCGCCGTCAGGCAAAATATCTGTCGCCTGGCAGAGAATTGACGAAGGCATTGTTCTCAATTTAGAGATACCCGAAGGCATGGCGGCTACTGCCGAATTAGATGCGGAATATTGCTTTGAGGGCGGAGAAAGCGCAAGAGCAATAGTATCGGGAGCATATAAAATAATCAAAAAATGAGGTTTCTGTCATGAATGAATACAGTAAAATGATATTTTCGAAATGGAGCGAAGAACAGGACTGCGCATATATCAAATTTGCCCCGGGTGAAGAAACATACGAGGAAAACCGCGCATGGCAGGGCTGTCCCACTATCGCGAGGACAAAGGGCGGGCGCTTGTTTGCGGGTTGGTATACAGGCGGTCTGCTTGAGCCGTGTATCGACAACTATAACGTGCTTATCTACAGTGACGATAACGGAGAAAAATGGTCGCATCCTATCTTGGCTATCTACAGCGACACGGAAAAGATGCACCGAAATATAGACATTCAGCTTTGGGTGGATGAATACAACCGACTATGGGTAATGTGGACTCACTCTCCCTACTATGAGACGTCCGTAAAAGCGACTATCCGCACGCCCTTTAACTTCGACTACCACCGTGAGTTTTTAAGTGTTGAGGCTATGGTATGTAAAAATCCCGATGCGGATACTCTCATTTGGGAATCCCCGAGAGAGATATGCGGAGGCTTTATCCGCTGCAAGCCGATAATAAGAGAAAACGGAGATTATATCTTCCCTGCTTATGACTGGCAGAATCTCGACAATTATATGCTCCGCTTCTCTTCCGACAAGGGCGAAAGCTTCTATGATGTTGTAGCGGCAAAGAAACCAGGTCAACAAGCATATGACGAAACTATGGTATATGAGATAGACAGCCGTCTTTATATGCTGGCAAGAACCAACCTCGGCTATT
>SVQV01000049.1 GCA_015065175.1 Oscillospiraceae bacterium
CATGTGCATTCCGTCTGCCCAGCCCTCGTTGTAGTGGCGTATGATATGTTCGCAGACTATAGCCCACTTCTTGAAGTCCTTCGGGGGCAGGGTGTTATACTTCTTCACCTCATGCTCTATACGTGAGCCGAGACGGTAAAAGGGCTTTACACCTGCCGCTTCGTGAACCTTCATATAGTAGTCGGTGCAGGCGAAGTCATAGGAATTGGGATCGTACGGGTCTGCATCCCAATCGGTAAAGATAAAGTTGACGTCAACCGTATGGTTTCCGCCGTAATTTGAGTAAAAGGAAGCATCGTGGTTACGGGCATAGGGAATACCCGCATCCTTGAACGCTTCAAGGTTGGAAATGCGCTGATGAACGCTGAATTTATGGACAGGACCGTTGTTGACAGCGTGCATCGGCTTCATTTTGCCGAGCTGTTTTGAAAAATCGACGGTTATTTTGCTCATATTAGTCTCCTGTTAAAAATAATCAGTTGTCGGATGGGAATATATTGCTTTTTCCAAAAACTCTTATCAGAACGATACCGATAATAAGTCCCGCTGCGCCTTGCAGTGCATTTGCAGGGATATTTACAACCGAGGGCGCAAAGCCGTAAAGGAAGCCTTCAAAAATAAAATAACCGAGTATCATCAAAAGCTCTGCCGCTAAACCGCTGAGAACTTTCGACACAGGTTTCGGAACGACCTTTCCGAAAAGCTTGAAGCCGTAGAACGCAATGAGCGCCATGAGCCCCTTAATTATAAAGGTTGCGGGGGCATAGAGGGTATATCCCGAAAGTACGTCTGCGAGTGCAGAGCCAAGACCTGCCGCTAAAAATCCATAGAAGGGGGAAAGGAGCCATCCCGAAAGGAGAACGACACAGTCACCTAAATTTATGTAGCCCATAGAGGACGGAAGCGGAATTTTTATTATCATTGTGGCAACACAGCAGAGGGAAGCAAGCAGCGCCGCCATTACTAATTTTTGTGTCTTGTTTTTCATTTGAATCAGCCTTCTTCCATGGAAATTGATATTTTGCTTTCAGTATAATGCAAAAATGTGAATTTTTCAAGTAAAAAGGCGCTTTTTTGTGTGTACGAAAGAAGGTTTATCTACTTAAGCCTTTTATCTGTTGCTGTCAACGCCGCAGCATTCAAGTACGGTTTTATATAATTCAAGCTCATAATCGCAGCTATAGGGGTTCTCCTTTTCGCCTGCTGCGATTTGTGCAAATGAAATAAGCATATTATCGTACCTGTCAAACTCTTCTGATATGCGGGTTTCCGCTTTTGCGTTCCAGCTTTTATCAAAGTTCTCTTTAAAATGTGTTATTGTTCCGGGATAATTTACGTTTTCTTCGAGAGGTCTTACCTCTATCATTCCCTTTGTACCGGTAACAACAAGCTGTCGTCTCAAAAAACCGCCATGCTCAATATCGGTAGTTTTTGCGAAGGACACTCCGTTTTTATATTCAAAAACAGCCATTCCAAAGTCGGTGCTGTCGATGTTATCAAGTCCGGTGCTTTTGTTAAGAGGAATGATTCGTTCCGGCTTACCCTGAATTTGCAAAATCAAATCTACTAAATGACAGCCGAGGAAGAACATTATTCCGCCCGAAAAGGTTTTAAGCCAGCTTCTCAGCTCTGTAGGATGATATCCGCTCATCTGCGCTTCTACGCTTATTATTTCACCGAGCTCGCCCGATTTCACTCTGTCAATAAGGCTTTTGATATACGGATTATATCTGTACATATAACCGAGGTGAAATGCCGTTTTGTTTTTCTTTACGGCTTCGATAAGTCTCTCAAAATCGGAGAGAACAGTACCGCCCGGCTTTTCCATGTGTATATGCTTTTTATTTTCGGCGGCAAGAATCGCATATTTTGTTAAATAAATTTCTTCTGTTTCTATTGCTACCGCCTCAATTGACGGATCTTTCATGATTTCATCAAGCGTAAGCTCTGTGTAGTCCTTGAAGGCGGTCATCTGTTCGGGAAATTTTTCTTTTTCGCCCTCGGGCATTGCGTATCCGCATATTTCAAAAATATCACTCTGCTTTTTCAGGCTGTTCCATATTGAAATTCCGTGACTGTTTCGGCTTGTTCCTATCTGGGCAATTCTGATCTTTCTCATAGCCTTATCTCCAATCGAACTGTACTAAAATCGGGAAATTTTTATCATTAATCAATCTGGTATAGACATCCGCACATTCTTCGGGCGTGTGTGTTTCCTTGATCATTTCTTTAAGGTCTAATCTTCCGCCTGAAATGAGCTTCAATACCGCTTTTATATCATCTCTGTGAGTGAAGTAGCCGGGGTGAGATTCGATTTCGGGTCTCGCTCTGGTATGCGCGCCGACAAGAGTAATGCCGGGACCGTGAACCTTTCTGTAATAGTCTATCGAAAAATCAGAGCTTCTTGTACAGCCAAGTAATGCGACTCTGCCGAAGCTTGCCATACAGTCAAGTGCAGCGTCAAGTCCGCTGCCTACTCCGGTTACCTCAATACAAACGTTTGCTCCACCCTTTGTTACCTCTTTAACCTTGTCAGCAAAGCTGTCTTCAAACGGGTCGAAAGCAAAATCTGCTCCGTTTTTGAGTGCTTCCTCTCGGCGTTCCTTGATGGGATCGACTGCAACTATCGGAGCCGCACCCGCAATGCGGGATAGCTTTACACCGAGCTGTCCCAAAGGACCGAGTCCCATCACAAGCACCGATTCTCCGATTTCGAGCCGTGTTTTTCTGATAGCCGCCAGCGGAAAGGTCGTTATAAAGGCTACTGCCGCCTCTTGCATAGAAAGGCTGTCATCTTCTATTTTTATAAGATTGTCCTCGTCCAGTATGTTGTATTCCGAATGGGTGCTCCAATACATTGCCACCCTGTCTCCTACCTTGACGGATGTCACGCTTTCCCCCACCTCTTCAACTATTCCCGAAGAGGAATATCCGGGTGTTCTCGGAAATACTACACTTGCACCGCTGCTTGTCGAGACATTCGGATTGCCTGTTATGTTTGCTCTTTCTGTTCCGCAGCTCACGGTAGAAAACAGAGTTTTTACTCTCACAAGCCTTCCGCTCACTCGCATTAATTCATGCTTCAATAGCTCTGCTGTGTTTGGTTTCGTGAATATAATTTGTTTTGTCTCCATAAAGCTAACCTCCGAAAAACTTTTGTAAGAGTATTATACTGTATTGACAGGCGTAAAACAATGTGATATACTGTATAAAAACACTACTATAATGCAATATAGAGGAGGTGTATATGCAAAACAATTGCCTCATTACAAATTATTCCTTCTGCACACACAGCTATCAAAGAGTTCATTCGGCAGGTCCGAAGGTATATTTTAATACTCTGTGTATAGGATATGTAAAAAAAGGGTATGCAAAATTTCTTTATAAAGGTCAGACCTTATTTGCTCATGAGGGGGACTTGATCTACATTGCATACGGGACAGAATACCATTCTGTATGGTTTGGCTCTCCCGACATTGAATGGTATTCAATAAAATTCACATTCAGGTCTCAATATGATTTTTGCGAATATCAATTTCAGATATTGAAGGATTATCCTGCTGAATTATTGGAAAAAATGAAAGACGCCAATGAAAGCTCATGTATGCTGTCGGTTTCATATTTTTATCAGCTTCTTGACGATATTTACAAAAAGCTCGAAGTCAGCACAAAGGCTGTGTCATATACGACGATAGAGCCTGCCGTTGAGTACATATCCGACAACTATAACAGAAGCATTTCCATAAGCACGCTTGCGCGCCTTTGTCATTGTAGCGAATCGGGATTTTTCAGGCTTTTCCGAAAAGCAACAGGGGTAACGCCAATAGCGTATAAGCATAATATCATGATAAGACACGCACTTGATCTGCTTTCGCACACAAATCTTTCTGTCGAGGAAATAAGCACCCGTACAGGCTTTTCTTCCTCAAATTACTTCAGAAAGGTATTTATAAGGCTGACAGGAAAAACACCGAGGGAATTGAGGTAGTTGCGGCAAGCGACAGCGACGTGCGCCTTGGCGCAAAGTAATGGTTTCCATCATATGCGCAAAGCGCACATTTTTCATTCTTCGTGTTGCGAAGCAACGCTTCATAGCCGAATCGCTTCATAGCAACAAAGTTGCGACTTCGTTTTTCATGCGCGTGCTTCATCTACAAAACAAAAAGCACTTCCGAAGAAGTGTCTTTGTTTTTGGTACGTGTTGACAAAAAATAGGATGTTTTATATTCTTAAATTAAGGTTCTTGAAATCCAAAAACCGTGAAATTTACAAGTCCGGGAGCAATATGCTCGGGAGAAGATATTATATTTATTCTGACCGAACTTGCGCGCACGGGCAAAACAGGACTATACTCCACTGTCATATCTACGGAATTATCACTTTTGTCGAGGACGCATACCCATTCCCCATCTTCTGTAAGCGCATCTACCGTATATCCAAACGGACCGGGAAGATAGTTTTTCTTAATGTTCAGTCCCACGTCACGCCAGATAATACGTATGCTTCTTACCTCCATTGCATGATTGGAAAGCTTCACTGCGAGTGATGGCAGCGGGTCATCCTCTGCGGGCTGCCACCAAGAGAGCATACTGTCATCAACGGCATACAGTGCGTCTCTTCCCGGGGCGCATGAGGAGGCAGAACAAGCTTTATGCTGTGTTAAGGGTAAAAGTCCTGCGGAGTTATCGAGATGAGGCTCAGATCTGACACCGGGCGCCCACTGCGGAATATCTGTCGGTGTTTTTTTTATTATGTTTCCGTCTTCATCAAATCCAATGGGATCATAGCCTATTCTGCGCTCAAAGTCTCCGCCGTAGCACATACAGCAGGTGTAGAACGCCCACACGGTACCGTTTGGACCGTCAACAAGACAGCCGTGTCCGGTGCCTCTCACCAGACCGTGAGTTTTTATGAGGAAAGGGCTGGTAGTCATATATTCCCAAGGACCCAAGGGCGAGCGGCTTTTGTAGGCTCCCATAGCGTAGGTTGCCCATTGGGTTCCCGGGGCGGAGTAGGTGAGATAATAGATATCGTTACGCTTGTACATCCAAGCTCCCTCCATCCAGCTGTATGACGGATCCTCGTTCATATCTCCTATACGTTCCCAAAGGTGCTCTGCGGTGTTCATTTCAAACATCACCGCATTCTCTCTTATCAGACGGGTCGGATCATCACTGTCAAGCTCTGCGCCTCTGATGGCGGCGCAGCCACTATAAAGATACAACCGTCCATCATCGTCTGAAAACAGCATGGGGTCGCATGCCCGATACTCTTCTCCCGACGGTGTTCTGAATGCTCCGATGCTCTTAAACGGCCCCTTCGGACAGTCGGACACGTACAGATCGGAGCCGCTCGCTGTAAGCAGATATTTTCCCTTGTGCTTTACTACGGTAGGCGCATAACCTATGTCATACGGTTCCATTCGCTCATGACTCCAATGTACAAGGTCCTCCGACCAATATACCATTCCGCATGACGGATAAAGATACCATACACCGTTATCGTAGATAACGCTTGGATCTGCCATCTCCCGATAATCACACAGTCTCTTATAGTTTTCGTTATAGCAACACCTGCCTATGGGATAGTCGGGCAACGGAGTGGGATTACAATAGGTGTTTACATATTCATTTTCCGAGTAAGAGGAGCTAATTTGGGTTGTCATACACGCTTCCTTTCGGTTGGTTGTGAATTTTTACGGCAGACATCAAGAAGCCGAACACATGATCCCGCCTAATGAGCAGTTTCGGACCTTCTGCCGTTACGGTCACTATATCACGGTTTTATCCATTTGTCAATATATTTTTGCGATAATCTGAATGTTTTTCGTTCGTTTTAATGAAGCATTCGCTTCGCGAATATGAAGCAGAAGCCTTACGGCTTCTATGAAGCGGCAGCGTTACAGTAGTGATGTATCGGCTACGCCGAAGTGATGTTATGGCTTCGCCATAGTGATGTGTTGCACCTGCGGTGCAAAGTGATGTGATGTTTGCTCACTTCGCCGAAAGGCGAAACATCACTCACGCAGTGAACATCACTGCCGAAGGCTACATCACTTGCCCGCAAGGGCAAACATCGTTCCAAACAAAAAGCACTTCCGAACAAGCGTCTTTGTTTTTGGCACGTGTTGACAAAAAATGCCTTAAATATTTGACAAGATTGATTATATCAACGGAAAATTCCATTGATAATTCACGCAATTTAGATTCAGCCATAAGAGCACCTCGCTTTCGGTTATATTATATCATAATTTTGACGTTTGTAAAGAGAGATGTATCGGCTGCGCCGAAGTGATGTTATGGCTTCGCCATAGTGATGTTGCTCCCGTTGGTCGCAGTGATGAGATGTTTGCCCACTTCGCCGTGAGGCGAAACATCACTCACGCAGTGAACATCACTGCCGAAGGCTACATCACTTGCCCGCAAGGGCAAACATCGTTCCAAACAAAAAGCACTTCCGAAGAAGTGCTTTTTGTTTGGAGCTGCTACCCAGATTCGAACTGGGGACCTCATCCTTACCAAGGATGTGCTCTGCCAACTGAGCCATAGCAGCATATTCAATTGTTACATGCGTTAATTATTATAGCAAATAGTTTTGCGTTTGTCAATATCAAAATGAAAAAAAGAGACAAAATTTTTGTTGTTTTGATCTGTTTTGATTAGATTGAGCCAAATTTGTTGACGTAAGCTATTGAAAAATTGCTCGAAAATGCAAAAATCAATCTTCTTCTGACTCGTTGAAATAATCCCTGTCGAAAAATTCGGACAGGGTGATGCCCGCACCTTCGCAAAAACGCTTTACGGTAATTACTTTCGAGCATTTCGTTCTTCCTTTGATAATATCGTAGATCGCCGAGGGAGACATTCCGCCGTTCAAAGAGATGTCGCAGACATTGCTTCCGCGGTCCTCGCAGATTTCCTCTATTCTCTTAACAATAGCATCATTTAATTTCATATTTGTCTCCTCTTTTGTGGAATTCCACAAATATTATAGGTGAATATAAAGTTCTTATCTCGTGGAATTCCATGAAAAATATAAAAACAAAATACAAACAAGCACCCCGAGGGCGCAAAAGAGGGAAGCGGCGCAGAGCAGTATTCTTACGCTTTCAGTGTGAGAAAAGCCGCGCGCTATAAGTCGGTGGTGGAAGTGTCGCGCGTCGGGTGAAAAAATGCTCTGCCTGTTGTACAGGCGTCGGGCAACCGCGAAAAAGAGGTCGCAGAGCGGATAGGCAAATATAAGAAGCAAGGGCAGAAGCGGAAGAAAAGAGTTCTGCCCCGTCTCTGTCGAGACACTTGAAAGGGTGGCAATGCCGAGGGTGGCGAGCGAGTAGCCGAAAAAGAGCGAGCCGCAGTCCCCCATGAAAATTTTTGCCTTGTGTCTGTTATACGGCAAAAAACCGAGTGCGCTGCCGCAAAGCGCAATACAAAAGAATGCGTTTTCATAGTTTTTCGACAGTGTATTGCAAACGAAAAGCGAAAGGGAAGCGAGAAACGAAAAGCCCGCCGCAAGTCCGTCAAGCCCGTCTATAAAATTCAAAGCGTTCATAAGAAGGACAGTGAACAAAAGGGTAAACGCATAGGAAGCAATGCGGAAAAGCGCTCCGCCCTCCGAAAGAAGCGGGCTTCGGATATTCAGCCCGAAGGCTACGGGAATAAAGGCGACGCTTGCCTGACAGAGCAGCTTCACTTTAGCGGAAAGCCGCAAAACATCGTCGCAAAGACCGACACCTACGATAATGGCGCCCCCCGAAAGCAGTGCGCCGCCGAGAGTAGAAATGCCTCCGCCGTATTCCGTCAGAGCGAAAAGGGAAGCGGCAAGAAAGGCAAAAAATATCGAAAGCCCTCCGCCTCTGGCGACAGTCTCTCTGTGCATTCGCCTCTTGTCCTTCGGCACGTCGAGCGCACCTACCGAAAACGCCGTTTTTTTTACGGGCAGTACAGAGCAAAAGGTGAGCGCAAAGGATAAAACAAAAACAGTAAATGTATGCATAAAACAAAATTCGGGCATAACACAAGCCATATAAAGTGCTTTTTGTGTTATTGCCCGATTTTTTCCTTTTTCAGTTTAAATTCAGATCAGAGAGCGACAAATCCGAGCTTGCGCTTGACCTTCGACATTGTCTTGCGCGCGCAATAAGCGGCTTCGTCCGCGCCCTTTTTCATTATTTCTTCAAGGTATGCCTTGTCGTTCATAAGAGCATTGAATTTTTCTCTTACGGGGGTAAGCGCATCGGCGCAGACCTCACCTACGGCAAGCTTGAAATCTCCGTAGCCCTTGCCCTCAAACTCACGCTCGATATCGTCAAAGCTCTTGCCCGTGAAGCAGGAGTATATCGTCATAAGATTGTTTATGCCGGGCTTGTCATCCGACATACGTATCTCACTGCCCGAGTCTGTAACGGCACGCTTGAACTTGCGGATTATATCGTCCTTGCCGTCAAGAATGTAAACGACGGCGTTCTGGTTAGTGTCGGATTTTGACATCTTCGAAAGCGGCTCGGCAAGAGACATTATCTTCATGCCCGACTTTGCAATGTAAGGCTCGGGAACGGTAAATGTGTCTCCGTAAATTCCGTTAAAGCGCTGAGCTATGTCACGTGAAAGCTCCAAATGCTGCTTCTGGTCAATACCGACGGGAACTAAATCGGTCTGGTATAAAAGAATATCTGCCGCCATAAGCGCAGGGTAGGTGAAAAGACCCGCGTTTATATTGTCTGCATGCTTGGCGCTCTTGTCCTTGAACTGTGTCATACGGGACAGCTCTCCGAACATAGTGTGACAGTCAAGCACCCAGCCAAGCTCCGCGTGAGCGGGAACGTGCGACTGCACGAAAAGCGTATTCTTCTCGGGGTCGAGACCGCAGGCAATATAAAGAGCGAGAGTCTCATAGGTGCGGCGGCGAAGGTCTGCCGCTACCTGACGGACGGTTATGGCGTGCATATCAACTACGCAGTAAAAGCACTTGTATTCCTCCGAAAAGGCGGAGAAATTCTTGATAGCTCCCAGATAGTTGCCTATAGTTAAATTTCCCGACGGCTGAACGCCCGAAAAAATTATCTTCTTGTCTCCAAGCATAGTATATTCCTCTTATTATTCTGTCTGTTTGTGATTAAAATATTCCAAAATGGCGAAATTAACGCCGCGCAAGTTCTATTATAGCCTCAAAACACGGATTTGTCAAGCGCAATTTTGGCGTAATTATTAATTAGTTGATGTTAAAAAGAAAAAATATTGAAAAAGCTATTTACTTTTTGAAATCTTTGTGATAAAATATAGGATGTTAAATCTGTAAGTATGCTTACTGAGTTTAATTTGGGTATCAATAAAAATTATTATATAAACGGAGGAAAAAAAGATGGAAAGAAAAAAACTTTCTATGGACGGTAACACCGCCGCGGCTACAGTCAGCTACGCGTTTACGGAAGTTGCCGCAATTTACCCCATTACACCTTCCAGTGTTATGGCAGAGTTGACCGACGCTTGGTCGGCGACAGGACTCAAGAACATCTTCGGTGACAATGTTAAGGTCATGGAGATGCAGTCCGAAGCAGGTGCGGCAGGTACCGTACACGGCAGCCTTGCAGCAGGTGCTCTTACAACTACTTACACGGCATCTCAGGGACTTCTCCTGATGATCCCCAATATGTACAAGATAGCAGGTGAGCTTCTCCCCTGCGTAATCCACGTATCCGCTCGTTGCGTTGCGTCTCACGCGCTCAATATCTTCGGTGATCACTCCGACGTATATGCATGCCGTCAGACAGGCTTCGCTATGCTCGCGGAAACAAATCCTCAGGAGGTTATGGACCTCGGTGCTGTTGCTCACCTTTCCACAATTAAGGGCAGAGTTCCTTTCCTTAACTTCTTCGACGGCTTCCGTACATCTCACGAGATCCAGAAGATCGAGGTTTGGGATTATAACGACCTCGCTGAAATGGTTGACAAGGACGCTATCGCTGAATTCCGTAAGCGTTCTCTTAACCCCGAGTCCCCCGTGCTCCGCGGCTCCGCAGAGAACGGCGATATCTTCTTCCAGCACAGAGAGGCGTGCAACAAGTACTATGACGCGTTGCCCGCAATCGTTGAAGAATATATGGGTAAGGTTAACGAAAAGCTCGGTACAGACTATAAGCTCTTTAACTACTACGGCGCACCCGACGCTGAAAGAGTTATCATCGCTATGGGCTCTATCTGCGACGTAGCTGAAGAGGTTATCGACTATCTTATGGCACAGGGCGAAAAGGTTGGTCTCGTTAAGGTTCGCCTTTACCGTCCCTTCGTTGCTGAAAAGCTCGCAGAGGCTATTCCCGCAACTGCTAAGAAGATAGCTGTTCTCGACAGAACAAAGGAACCCGGCGCGCTCGGCGAGCCTCTCTATCTTGACGTTATCACTGCTCTTGCAAGAACAGGCAGAAATATTCCCGTAGTTGGCGGCCGTTACGGTCTCGGCTCCAAGGATACTCCTCCCTCCAGCGTATTCGCTGTATTCGAGAACCTTAAGCTCGACGCTCCCAAGGCTAACTTCACTATCGGTATCGTAGACGACGTTACAGGTCTTTCTCTTGAAGAGAACATCACAACAGACACAGCTCCCGCGGGAACTATCAGCTGTAAGTTCTGGGGTCTCGGCGGCGACGGTACTGTTGGCGCTAACAAGAACTCTATCAAGATCATCGGTGACCACACCGACAAGTATATTCAGGCATACTTCCAGTATGACTCCAAGAAGACAGGCGGCGTAACCATTTCTCACCTCCGCTTCGGTGATACACCTATCAAGTCTTCCTATTATATAAATAAGGCAAACTTCGTTGCTTGCCATAACCCCTCTTATATGCTCAAGGGCTACAAGATCGTAAACGATGTTAAGCCCGGCGGTACATTCCTCCTTAACTGTCAGTGGAGCGACGAGGAGCTTGATACTCACTTGTCCGCTGAGGCTAAGCAGTATATCGCTAATAACAACATCAAGTTCTATACCGTAAACGCGATAGACAAGGCTCGTGAGATCGGTATGGGCAAGCGTACAAATACGATCCTTCAGTCTGCATTCTTTGCGCTCGCTGACATTATGCCTATCGCAGAGGCTGTTGACTATATGAAGTATATGGCTAAGAAGTCATATCTTAAGAAGGGTGAGGACGTTGTTGCTCTTAACTACAAGGCTATCGACGCAGGTGTTGAGGCTTTGCATGAGGTTAAGGTTCCCGCTGCTTGGGCTACCGCCGCAGACGAAAAGGCTGCTGAAAAGGCTACAGGTAAGCGCGCTGACCTCGTTGATTTCGTAAACGACGTTGTTATCCCCGTTACAAAGATGCAGGGTGACTCTCTCCCTGTTTCCGCATTTGAAAAGTATGTTGACGGTACATTCCCGCAGGGCGCTGCCGCATACGAGAAGCGCGGCGTTGCCGTTGACGTTCCCGTATGGCATGCTGAAAACTGTATCCAGTGTAACCAGTGCGCATACGTATGTCCTCACGCAACCATCCGTCCCTTCGCTATGAACGAGGAAGAGGCTGCTAACGCTCCCGAAAATACAAAGTTCACCGCTAAGATGATAGGTAAGGGCTGCGAGGGCTACAAGTTCACTATTGCTATAAGCCCGCTCGACTGTATGGGCTGTACTCTCTGCGTAAAGGCTTGTCCTACAAAGCCCGAAAAGAGAGCGCTCGAAATGGTATCTCAGGAAAGCCAGCTCGATCAGCAGGCAGTATTCAACTATGCTGTTGAGAACGTAAGCGAAAAGGCATTGCCTTTTGCGAGAGAAACAGTTAAGGGTTCACAGTTCAAGCAGCCCTTGCTCGAGTTCTCCGGCTCCTGCGCAGGATGTGCTGAGACTTCTTATGCAAGACTTATCACACAGCTCTTCGGTGAGAGAATGTATATCTCCAACGCAACAGGCTGTTCTTCTATCTGGGGCGGTTCTGCTCCCGCAACTCCTTACACAGTAAATCACGAGACAGGCAGAGGTCCCGCTTGGGCTAACTCTCTCTTTGAGGATAACGCTGAGCATGGTCTCGGTATCTACCTCGGTCAGAAGGCTATCCGTGAGAGACTTATCGGTAAGGTTGAGGAAATGGCTGCAAGCGAAAAGGCATCCGACGAGTTCAAGGCTGCCGCTAAGGCTTACCTTGATACAAAGGACAACGGCAAGGAAAACGAAGTTGCAACAAAGGCTCTTATCGTAGAGCTTGAAAAGGCAGCAGCCGCAGGCTGTCCTACAGCTCCCGCAATTCTCGCTGAGAAGTCCTACCTCTCCAAGAAGTCCGTTTGGATCTTCGGTGGTGACGGTTGGGCATACGATATCGGCTTCGGCGGTCTCGACCACGTTATCGCAAGCGGCGAGGACGTAAACATCATGGTATTCGATACCGAGGTTTACTCCAACACAGGCGGACAGGCATCCAAGGCTTCCAACATCGGACAGGTTGCTCAGTTCGCGGCAGCAGGTAAGGCTATAGGCAAGAAGGATCTCGCTCAGATCGCTATGTCCTACGGCTATGTATATGTTGCTCAGATCGCTATGGGTGCTGACCTTAACCAGACAATCAAGGCATTGGCTGAGGCTGAGGCATATCCCGGACCTTCTATCGTTATCGGTTACGCTCCCTGTGAAATGCATAGCATTAAGGGCGGTATGGCTAACTGCCAGGCTGAAATGAAGAAGGCTGTTGAGGCAGGCTACTGGCAGATGTTCAGATACAACCCCGCACTCAAGAACGAGGGCAAGACTCCCTTTACTCTCGATAGCAAGGATCCCACAGGAAGCTATCAGGACTTCATCAAGGGTGAAGCTCGTTATGCCCGTCTCGCTCAGGCATTCCCCGAGAGAGCAGAAGCACTCTTCGAAAAGGCTGAAGCAACCGCAAAGGCTAAGTACGAGAGACTCAAGAAGCTCGGCGACTTCTATTCATAATAATATAAGCAAAAAGGCTCGCGAATTTCGCGAGCCTTTTTTGAAGTTAAGGGAGAAAATCCGGTGTGGTGATTACTGCATCAAAAATTTCAGCACCGTCATAATTTGACCGTACTCAATATCCGCGGCATATGCAAACTGCTTGCGGTACTTGTCCCACATTGTTTTGAGTTTCTGGCTTTCTTCGATGTTGTGAAGAATATCGGGAACATTCGCAATCTGCTGAGTAGTGCCACGATGGTTTGCAGTTGCACTTAACGCATCAGCAAATACTGTCTTATCGTATTTCTGCGTTGTAGTCAGTATGTAGGTATCATAAAAATCTCTTGGACGGGTATTGAAAACGCCACGTCGCAGAATAGTCTCCACTTTTTCTGCCATAACGGTTTCAATGTTGTATGCCCATAGCTCGTAGGATTTCTCATCATCAAAAATTTCGGAGAAATTGTACTGTACCGCATGGGGTGTAATAGCATCACCTGTGGACACATCAATGCTGAGCGGGGTCAGCAGAGTATCAAACTTGGCGTTCAGCATGACACGATATCCGCCGTAAATATCATCTTCACGGATGGGAGAAATTGTTCCGATCTCGAACACAACACCGTCATCAAATGCGATGGCGCAAACATCTTCCAATGCACTGCGAATTGCTTCCGGTGTAAGGGGCAAGTTTTTGAGAGTGGTATCCATATCCATGGTTGCGCGGTTGTCGAGTCCGACAATAGCAGCTACCAACATACCGCCCTTTAGCACAAATTTTTCTTTATATTCAGAAGCGGAAAGACGGACAAGCAGACGCTCAAACATATAGTTTTGCAAAATGACCTGTGCAGGGATATTCTTCTGCTTGGCGATATTTCGTATTTTCGCTTTCAGACTCATTGCTTTACTCACAGAAGCACCTCCAAATACTGACGTAACACTTTTTCAACACGCATCTGTTTTGCATATGTGTTCAGTTGGTTTAAATTTTTCTTGGGGCTTGCAGCATACAATTTTAATGCCGCAAGGAAAGTTTCTGTTCCCAGCTTATTGCGGCTACGAATAACATCACAAATGGTGCGTTCAAGATCGTATGCAGGAACATCATTTCCGGTGGGTGTTCTCAGGGTTGTTTTGCCAAGTTCAAACAATTCAGGCTTGATGTAATACACTTTGCATTCGGATTTAATTGCCGAAGAAGGAATGCAACCGGACGGTGCAGTAACCGTATGCTCAAACGGAGTACGGTCAGAAATTCCGTGAAGGTAAAGAGCTGTTTCGTGAGAAAAAATGA